>JANOEF010000371.1:0-12068 GCA_031413075.1 Acidobacteriota bacterium
AGTTTTCATCGGCAATCGTTTTCAGATTTTCGACACTTGTTTGATAACTATCCGGCAGTTCTAATTCTATCGGCGGTATCTCCAAAGCAATGTAAGCCTCTGCTAAGTCAACGGCGTTTTTATGCGGATCTTTCAAAGCTCGAATGGCATTTTCTAAAGGTTTAATGACATTGCTTCGCAGTTTTACTTCGCCTACCAAAAATTTGCGAATTTCGACTAAATCCGCAGCTAAAACTTCTATGTTTGCACTCATTAGATAAAAATTTCCTCATTTGATAAATGTATTTTGAGACTACAATAATTATAACTCTTTTTCAATTTCAGGGCTTTCCTTAGTATCTTGAATCAGGGTTTATTTAAGGTAGCAAAGACATTTGAGAATTTGCAAACACTACAGAAGCCCACCCGTCGTAAGTCGGTAATGGATTTTACTCACTTACGGGGGGGAGGCTGCTGCACAATCTGATCAGTTGATTAAGACTTAGAAGAAAAATGGGTTGGTCTTGACTGTTTGAATCCGACTTCGAAAACGATTCAAACTAGAAAAAATCTTCAATTATCGGAAGTAAAATCGGCAATTTAATCAACCTTCAAGCTTTGGATCGATTGAAAATCCAAAATCTAAAATCTAAAATCCAAAATTTGGATCTCCTGAGACTACTTTGGCGTCGGCGTCGGTTTTGGTTTCGGTTTTGTTTCATCCGTCACGTCGTCATCTAAAATAACGACGTCTGAGCGGCCTTGCCGGTAATTGGTATATCTGACCAACATCTTCATTCTGACGACCTGTCCGCTGTTAAAAACCAGCTCGCCATCCTGACCGGTGGAGGCCGAATAGACCGGAAACCAATATTTTCCATCAATATTATCGCGCCAGGTTTCAACGATCGGAAACTTATTGTCTTTTGTTTCCGGCACTGCTTTGCCCTTTGATTTAACAATTTGTAAATCGCGGTCGTCCACCCAGATTCGGCCGATGAAGAGCCGTTGTTTAGACTTTTTCGGATCAGGGATGACCTTGGGTGAGACATCGAAAACATGCAGGTCAAGTTCGTCAATTTTTTCTTTACCGAGATGGTTAAAAGTGTAGAATTGTAAGTCTCGCGGTTCGATGGCAAAGGGGTTGACCCCGCCTAAATCTTCCAAATCCTCGGGGGTAATGACCAGCTCCCGCAGAGTTGTGATCGGAGCAAACAGTATTTTTTCAAACCTGGCACCATCCGAATTAAAAGTCATGAACGAATCACGCCGAAACTCACCGGTGATTTGTCCGCCGAGTCCGACGGTTTGGATAGTGGCGTAGCGATTGAAAACAAAATTCTTTAAAGCCTCGCGGAACTCACCTTCTTTTTCCGCCACGTTTTTGATGATTCTATCAATTTCGCTTTGGCTTAATTCCTTTCTGACAATGTTTGATTGAGCCAAAACGCTGCTTAATCCGGCGCATAAAACAATCAAAAAAAGAAAAACCTTTACCAATTTGTTCATTTTTTTTCCTCAATTCTGAAACTAAACCAATAGATGCACGAAAACTGAATAAAGTTTATCAATTTATACAAAAAAGACGCAAAGAAGAAAACTCTGCGTCTTGAACTTCCACTTCGGCCGAAAAGTTATCCGACAAATTCTACTTCGACTTTGTTTTTGATGATTCCCATCTCGTAGCCGTCGTGCAAAAGTCTCCGGACGCCTTCGCGACCGCGATCGCCGTAGTCGAGCGTCAAATTGTTAACCCACATGGCTACGAACCGATCTGCTAGTTCGGGCGGCATATCGCGGGCAAACTGCATGGCATAGGAGAGCGCGTCTTCCCGATTGTCCAACGAAAATTCGATACTTCGTTTGAGATATTTCGAGACTTCTTTCATTAAATCTTGGCCCAGATCACGCCGGATGACATTTCCGCCCATCGGGAGCGGCAATCCGGTTTTCTCAAACCACCACTCGCCCAAATCCAGAACTTTGTCGAGTCCGATTTGTTTATAAAACAGCTGACCTTCGTGAATCAAAAGTCCGGCATCTACCCGGCCTTTCTGGACGGCGTCAATGATCTCGTCAAATGGCACAACTTCGTATTCAAAGTCTTGATTATAAAGGCGTAATGCTAAAAAAGCACTGGTCATCTCGCCCGGGATCGCGATCTTCATTTTGCCGATGTCTTCGGCTAGACGCGGTTCACGCGAAACGACGATCGGCCCGTATTTATCGCCGATACTGGCCCCGTGCGGGAGCAGGGCATATTTGTCACTGACATAGGCGTAAGCGTGAAAACTGATGGCGGTGACATCAAAGACGCCGTTTCGGGCATCTTCATTGAGCGATTGAATGTCCTTTAGGGTGTGTTCAAACTTTAAATTTCCGGTGTCCAGCTTGTTGGTGGCGAGACCGTAAAACATAAATGCGTCGTCAGAATCGGGGGAATGAGCGACGGTAATGGTTCTTGTTTCTTCTGTCATAAAAATTTCTTAAAACTGTCCGTAAAATACCTTGGTATCGTATAAAATATCTATTATATCGTTTTTTTGATGCTTCGTAAAAAGCTGACCTAGTTCTTTTCTCATTTCGGGGAATCGGGAATGTTCTTCCGAAGGCATATACGAAGATGATAAAATTCGACCTTTTAATCCTTCAAAATCAAATGTTTGGGTGTTCTGAAAAACCGACATTTGAAAATCAATTTGGAATATGTCGCGTAAAACTTCAATCGTTAACCGGTCGTGCCGAACTTTTTCATAATCATTTCCAAAGCTCAAAAGAAAGCGTTCATACTCTCGCAGAAAATCGTTTGAGTCAAGTTGACGTTCGTTCCAAATCAAAGCAACAAATCCCTTCCCCCGCAAAACTCGGCGAAACTCGGCCCCGGTTTTTGTCCTGTCAAACCAATGAAAAGCCTGGGCGGCGATAATGATGTCAACACTATTTGCGGAAAGAGTAGTGTTTTCTGCCGTTCCGTTGAGCGGGTAAAATTTTGGAAAATTCCGCAGAAACTCGGTTGAAGCTTCGCGCATCGCTTGGTTAGGCTCAATCCCAAAGACCTGATTGCCGTTTTCGAGAAACATTTTGGCGGAAATGCCGGTTCCCGAGCCGATGTCGGCAATCACGGAGGTGTCCGTCAAATTCATTTCGTCACCAAATAAAGCCAGAATTTCTGCGGGATAATCGGGACGATATTTAACATAATTGGCGACGCGCTCGGTAAATCTTTGGGTTGGGTCAGACATCAACCGTTAATCTCCCGCCAGAAAGAACGTCAGTGTCCATTTCCCGCGCCGCTTTTCAAATCCGGCCCGGTAATCAATCGAACTGCGGACAAATTCGGGCTTGACATAGCCTTCTTTTCCGCCCAAAGTCTTAATTTTCAGCCACAAAAACGTATCTTCATTTTTCTGAGATTTGACCGAGTTTTGATAATCAACCTTGACGATGTTATAAGAAAAACTGGCCACAATCGGAGCCTTGGCATCGGGTTTAGCCCGTAAATTGACGTTATTGCCAAAAATCGCCTGATGTTCAAATTCGTCAATGTCGTTCGGAAAACCGGTGAAAAGATATGGCGCGTAAAATGAACCTTTGTTTTCTTTGTCAAATGTTCCGCCGTGAGTCAGGACGGTCAAAAATTCTTTCCAAAACTCTGAATCAGGACGATAAATTTTCCATTGTTTTTTGAATTCGGTAATTCCGTCATTACCCCCAAACCCGTTTTTAATGCTTTTATCCACAATACTTAAAATAAATTTGAGGTCACGTTTTTGAGCCGCCTCAATCACTTTGGTTCGAAAAGCTAAAAACGACGCATCCTGAGCGGCTTCGTCCGCCGGTTTGACAAATCGCTCCTGAGCAATAGTCTGGAGAGCGAAAACAATCAAAAAACTCACGGTCAAAATAGTATTCAGTTTCATAGGTCAGTTACTCTGGGGAACCTCGGTTCCCGTCCATTGCGTTTTTTTATCGTGCGGAATGTCGAATTGGTCTAAAATCCGATAGCACAAATGATTGACGAGCTCATCAATCGTTTTCGGGCGATGATAAAAACCCGGACTGGCCGGCATAATGCGGGCGCCGGCCTGAGAAAGTTTGAGCATATTTTCGAGATGAATCGAATTATAGGGCGTCTCGCGGGGAACTAAAATAAGTTTGCGGCCTTCTTTGAGGGTGACATCCGCCGCCCGATGAATAAGGTTCGTTCCGGCGCCCGAGGCAATCGAACCGAGTGTTCCCATTGAACACGGGACGATGATCATTCCTGCTTGTTGATAAGAACCCGACGAGGGTTTAGCCGCAAAATTATCCAGCCGCCAAAAACGAATGATCTTTGAATCTGTCGGTAATCCGAGCCATTCATTGATGCTCTCAGTGGTTGCGTCTTTGAGCCTGGCGCCCATTTCAACCTGCGCCACAATGGCTGCCGTTCCCGACATAATCAGGTTAATTTGCGAGACGACTCCGCTTTCGGCTAAAAGTTGTAACGTCCGATGGGCATAGACGGTACCCGATGCTCCGGTGATAGCTAATGTTATTTCCATACAAAATTTGTCAGTTGATTCTAACATTTTCGGTAATTGGCGGGCTAGTCACCTTTTAAAAATAGAATAATCGGTCAAATTGAATGGATAATAATCGGTCAAATTGACATAAAAGTGACCGTTTGGACGATTAATAAAGCAGAAAATGTCGGTTTTGGGCGGTTTTAATGTTTGGCACAGTGGTTGCTTAAAGGAAAAGCGAGGCTTACTGAAGGAATAAGCATGATGAAAATATTACTGCAAAGCGAAATCTTATTAAATCTGGTCAGCCATCAGGCGGTTGGCTGGGCTCTGATTAAAATAAGTTCGCTTTGCGGTTATATGAAAATGCTTTTCTGATTGGAACGAGAGTTAGCTCTCTGTCTTCTTGTTTTATTAAACGGCGAATTTGGGAGTTCGTCGTTTTTTTTGTTCAAAATAGTCACGTGGAATGTTGAATATGACGATTCGCCACGTAATGGGTCGAATGTAGAATATGACGATCCGCCACGTAGAGACGCAATGCATCGCGTCTCTACGTTTATGGCAAACACCATGTTATTCTTTACAGTCCTATCGAGGGTATGTATTAAACGAACGGCTTAAATCTAAATTATGAATCAAGAAATTCCACCAATCATCAAACCCGAAGAATTACTGAACTTGCGCGGAAATGAAGCCTTGCTGATTTTCGATGCCAGCAATAATCCAAGTGCAAAAGAAAATTACGAAGCAAAGCATCTGGCAGGAGCCAGGTTGGTTGATATAAACAGTCAGCTCGCCGATATAAAATCCAGTCCGGCCGATGGCGGACGACATCCTTTGCCAACAGTCGAAAAGTTTTGCGAAACGCTGTCTGAACTTGGGATTTCACGCGCTAGCCACGTCATCATTTACGATGACAAAAACGGGGCGAACGCGGCGGCGCGTTTTTGGTGGATGTTGAAAGCCGTCGGTCATGAAAAAGTTCAGGTGCTGGATGGCGGTTTGGAGGCTGCCGTCAAAGCCGGATTTCCTGTCAGTAATCAAACAGAAAATGTAAAACGAGATGATTACGATTGCGAAAAATGGATTCTCCCGATCGCTGATTTAACGGAAATTGATGAGATTTATCAAAATGATGATCATTTAATCATTGATGTTCGCGAAACGCCGCGTTACAACGGTGAAACAGAACCGTTTGACAAGGTTGCCGGACATATTCCAAACGCCCGAAATATTCCGTTTGCCGAAAATCTTGATGCCGAAGGTTTCTTTCTTTCACCCGCAGACTTGCGCGAAAGATATAAAAAAGAGTTAGCCGATTTTAAGACCGGAAACATCATTGTCCATTGCGGTTCCGGTGTTACGGCTTGTCACACTTTGCTGGCCTTGGATTATGCGGGTTTTGAAATTCCCAAATTGTATGTCGGTTCGTGGAGCGAATGGTCGAACAACGATCGCCCGCTTGCCACTGCCGAAACGGAAAAATAGCAAGGCGGCAAAAAATATCCGGTCGTTTAAACCTAAAATATCCGCCACGGTGAAACTCTTTTCTTTTTGCCCGGATTCACTCAATCAGCCGTTGATTGGAAAGATTGTGTCAATTAATCTGAGAATGATTTCAGGCTTATGAGCTGACAAATGATGAGCGGTGGTCAACTAAGCCGGTGAGGCCAAAATTTGGCGATCTTCTGATTTGGCTAAATCCTTGGTTAAGTCGTTGTATTTTAGTAACTTGTCGGATCTCAGGCTTTTTTATTTTGCACTTTTACTTGTGCCTTGCCGGCTACTTACATTTAATTTTTGGCTAAATTCGCCTAACCAGTTAAAATACTCCTATGAAAACCGAAAAAGTCGAAGAAATTCTCAAAGCTCATTCCGAGGGCTTGATTTCAATCGAACAAGCAACCCGAAATATCAAAAACCTATCTTACGAAGACATCGGATATGCCCGGGTTGATCATGCCCGGGCTGACCGGCAGGGATTTCCCGAAGTGATTTTTGGAGTAGGTAAAACACGCGCACAGATTACTGGGATTTTTGAAAAACTACTCGCGCAATCATCGAATATTTTAATTACGCGGACGGATGCTAACACTTTTGGTGAAATTCGCAACCTATATGCAGAAGCCGAATGGCACGAATCAGCCAAATTAATCCGTATCATTCGGGACACTACCGAACTGGGAACGGGCGAGATTACGGTGGTCACGGCCGGCACCAGTGATATTCCGGTGGCCGAAGAAGCGGCTCTGACGGCAGAAGCGATGGGCAACCGCGTCAAACGGATTTGGGATGCAGGGGTGGCGGGGATTCATCGGATTTTGTCAGAAAGAGAGATTTTGCAAAATTCGCGGGTGGTGGTAGTGGTCGCCGGAATGGAGGGGGCATTGCCCTCGGTGGTTGGTGGATTGGTCAAAGTTCCGGTGATTGCAGTTCCGACCAGCATTGGCTATGGCGCAAGTTTTAACGGTCTGGCCGCGCTTCTGGGGATGCTCAATTCGTGTTCCTCAAATGTGACCGTGGTTAATATTGATAATGGATTCGGGGCAGGATTTGTGGCGAGTTTAGTCAATCGAAAATGGCCGCCAGCAGAAGTCAAAGATTAAAAAGTGAGGAGACGAAGTTTGTCGCACAATTGAATATGAAAGCAAGAATTTTCGTTGTTCTGACCATCGTTTTAATTCTTTCGACCAATCTTTTGGCTCAAAATGAGCAACAGAAAAGGCGGAATCCGATTATCGTCATCCCCGGGATTATGGGTTCAAAACTCGTCAACCGCGAAACTAAAGAACTTGCCTGGGTCAAGTTTTCCGAAGCCAAATCCGACGATTTGAGATTGCCGATCTCCCCAAATTTAATTGCCAATCGGGACAATTTAGAGGCGACCGATATTGTTGATAAAGTTAAAGTCGTCAAATGGTTACCCGGCATTTCGGTTTATGCCGATTTGATTGAATATCTGGAGAAAAAGGCAGGCTACCGGCGCGGAAATTGGGAGCTTCCGCAAATGGACTCAGACCAACCTACTTATTATGTTTTTGCCTATGACTGGCGGCGCGACAATGTTGAATCGGCGCACCTTTTGATCAAGAAAATTCAGGAATTGAGAGTAAAACTTAATCAACCGGATTTGAAATTTGACGTTTTGGCGCATTCGATGGGGGGGCTGATTAGCCGATACGCCGCCATGTATGGGACAAATGATTTGAGCGAAACGCCGAATCCGACCTGGAAGGGCGCCGGCTATTTTGACAAAATATTTCTGTTGGGGACGCCCAATGAAGGCTCGCTTGGCGCGTTGGACACTCTCTACAACGGCTATTCGATCGACAGTATTGCGGGCCGTATTTATCCCGAATTTTTGAGTCGTGAGGTCGGCTTTACCATTCCTTCGCTTTTTCAGCTGCTTCCGCACGGTCTTTCGGTCAGATTTTATGATGAGAATCTCAAACCATTTAAGTTAGACATTTATGATGTCAGAACCTGGAAAAAATACGGATGGTCATTGACCGCTGACACAGCTTTTATGGAAACTCTCGGTAAATCAAAAAAAATACAAACCGAAAAATATTTTGAAGCGGTTTTGCTTCGTGCCCGGCTTTTTCATAAGGCTCTGGACATCAAAACAAATGTTCCCCTCGGGCTCACTTTTTATGCTTTTGGAAGTGATTGTAAAAGTACCCTTGATGGTGCAATCATTTATTTTGATACGGAAAACGGGAAGTGGGAAACTTTAACCCAAAGTAGTTCTTATAAAAAGGTCAGAGGAGAGAAAGTTTCCGAAAAGCTGGTCAGACAAACTATTTTTGCCAAAGGCGACGGAACCGTAACCAAAAGATCATTGCTGGCTGAGACCATTTCTGAAATAAACGGACAAAATCTTTTTGCCATCGAACCAACCTCACCGATGCAAAAAATTGTTTGCGAAGACCACACTAAGATTCCGAGTAACAAAGAGGTGCTCGAAAGTTTTACCAAAATATTTGCCGTCAACCTGGCTCGATAAGTGGATTAATTAACCTTCAGGACTTTGCTTTTGGTCAGCGTTTCAGTGACAAATTGAGTTAAAGCAGAAAAACTCTGGGGATAAAAATCAGCCGCAAAACGCTGGCGCAAACATTCGTCAGCGAAAACCCGTCCGCCGAGAATGATCGGAATCTTGAGTTTGGCGATTTTAGCCTGAAATTCCTTAAAATCACGGGAGATCCGCTCAATGTCGGTAATGATGGTGGCTGAAATACAAACCAAATTCGGCGAATGATGCAGAACTTCTTCGGCAAACGAATAGAGCGGAGTGTTTGAACCGAAATTCAATACTTCGACCCCCTCGCTTTCAAAAGTCATCTGTGCCAAGTGGGTCGAAAGTTCGTGAAAATCACCTTCAATCGAACAACACATGGCTAAACTTCCGCTGCTCTCGGCAATCGGCACGATTCCACGTAATTTATGGACAGCCGTGAGTGTGGCCCGGGTGGCCAGATGCTCCTGGGCGACGCTTAATTCTCCCCGCATCCAAAGTTCTCCGATAACCCGCATCGAATTCGTGATGATCGAGTCAAAAATCTCAGATAGAGGATGACCTTCTAAAAATTCGTTGATCAAAACATTGGTAGCTTCCTCTTCGCGTCCACCTATCAAAGCATGAAAAAAAAGCGAGGTCGGACTGCCTTCTTCAAAATAGGTAAAGTGCGAATAACTTCGTTTGGGTCGGCGTCTGGTAGTCGCGCTTTGCGCCGACTCGTCCCCGTGACAAAGTTTAACCCCCAGGTTGTTCTCGCGCTGAAAGCGAGCCACTTCTTCAGCCCGAAAACGCCGATGTCCACCATTGGTGCGTTCCGAGCGGAGCAAGCCGGCATCTTCCCAACGCTTGACGGTGGCATCGCTGACCCGGCACAGGCGCGCGACTTCTTTGGTAGTTAGGTATTTTACATTTGTCATTTATTTTATATTTTTAATCAGCTTTTAAAAATTCGCTTATTTAGTTTGAAACCGTTCATTATTGTAGCTAAAACGCACGATTCGCACAAGCTAAAAATAAAAAAATAAAAAAATATGAGATTTTGTGAAAAAGTGCTTGACAAGCTCTTGAAGTGAATGTAAGATAAAAATCGCACAAACCGCTCATCGCGATTTATGAGCAAAAAATTAATAAACGAACAGGGGAAGGTTATTTTAATGAAAAAAGTATTAGCGATTTTTACATCAGTGGTGATTTTATTTTCGACATTTGCCGTTTCAGCAAATTCGGTCGTGGAAAAAAAAGAAAAAGATATTGTTGAAACAGCAGTTGAAGCCGGGCAATTTACCATTTTGGCCAAAGCACTCGAAGCCGCCGGTTTAGTTGAGGCACTGAAAGGCAAAGGAAAGTTTACGGTTTTTGCTCCTACAGATGAGGCTTTCAATAAACTGCCCGCCGGCACTATCGAAAATTTGCTGAAGCCGGAAAATAAAGAAAAATTGAAAGCGATTTTGCTTTATCATGTGGTCAATACCAACCTCTCGGCCAAGAAAGTGGGTAAATTAGACGGTCGCCAGTTGGTGACATTGCAGGGCGGACTGTTGAAGATTGATACAGCAAGCGGTGTCAAAATCAATAATTCAAATGTGGTTAAGGCTGATGTTAAAGCCGAAAACGGAACGATTCACGTTATTGACACTGTTTTAATCCCAAATTAATTCCGACGGGAATGAAGAACGAACAAGGGGTAGGTTTAACGAACAAGGGGTAGTAATAGAACAAGGGGTAAGGAGTCGTGGTTTGAGGGTCAGACCACGGCTCTTTTTTATATCGGAAATGTCGAACATTTTACTCATCGCCAATTTTGCCGCAACCCTCTATTTAACCGGTGTCATCTGGCTCATTCAACTCGTCCAATATCCGTTTTTCGCCCGGGTTGGCACAGAAAATTTTCAAAAATATCACGCTGCTCACACATTTTGGATAACGCCCGTCGTTGCTCCAATGATGATTGTAGAACTGATAACCTCGATTTTATTAATCTTTTATCCACCTCAAAACATTGACCCAAAACTCATTTGGGGAGGTCTAATATTAACACTTGCCGTTTGGTTTTCGACAGTTTTTCTCCAGATTCCAATGCACGAAAGACTTGCCCTGGGTTTTGAGACGGAAGCTCATCAATTTTTGGTTAACTCCAATTGGATTCGGACAATGACGTGGAGTTTGAGGAGTTTTTTAGGATTTTATTTTATCTGGAAAATAACACTTCCATAGTCATTTGCTCTTTGTCCTTTGCGCTTTTTACTGAAAAGATTACAATTTAGAATCAAAGAGCTAAGGTTATCTGACACAGGACAAATTTAATGAAAGTTGCAATCGGCAGTGACCACGCAGGTTACGAAGAAAAAGAAAATATCAAAAAAGTATTGGACGAGATCGGAGTTGAATACATTGATTTAGGCACAAATTCGCTTGATTCGGTTGATTATCCTGATTTCGGTAAAGCTGTCGGCAACGCGGTCGCCAATGGTCAAGCCGAGCAGGGAATTGTCGTTTGCGGTTCCGGCATCGGCATTTCGATTGCCGCTAACAAAATCAAAGGCGTTCGCGCCGCACTCGTCTGGAACGAAGAAACCGCTAAATTAGCCCGCCAACATAATGACGCAAATGTCCTCGCCGTCGGTGCCCGAACTACGCCCAAAGGCACCATTCCAAACATCGTCAAAGCCTGGTTTAATGCCAAATTTGAAGGCGGACGGCATCAGCGCCGAGTGGATGAGATTTCAGAGATGGAGAAATAATAACAAATAAATTTATTTAACCGGGTTTCAAAAGGTGTTAAAATTCTCTTTAAGGATAGATTATGAATAAAACAGCAAATCAAACTGAAACTTTTAACAGTTGGATTCTTGAAATGCCAGAAGAAATTGCTGAGAAAGAAGGTTTTAATATTGGCTCAAGAGTTGTACTAACCTTTGAAAATGGCAGTCTTAAAACCGAAATTATTCCTCCAATTTCTGAAGAAACAAAAAGCGAAGTGAACAGATTAATTAGGAAATACGATAAAACATTCCAGAAATTAAAAGAGAATGGAGACTGAACAAACTCTTTATATCGAGTATCTTGAAGCCGTTGAGATACATTTTGAATTGATGCTGCACTATGGCGAAACACGAATTGGAATTTTTGATAAAACCTTAATTGAATCGGCTTTGGCACGCCCCCAACACGCCGCAATTTATGAAAATGCCGACATTATTCGCCAAGCGGCGACACTTCTTTTTGGTTTAATCAAAAATCATCCGTGGAATGGTGGAAATAAACGAACTTCAACGGCTTTGACTGACTCCTTTTTATATCGAAACGGCTACGATTTATCTTCAACTATTGATGAAAATATCGAATTAGTTTTAGCAGTTGAATCAGACAAGTGGAAAGTTGATGAGATTGAAGATTGGTTGCGGGAAAGAGTTGAAAGCATTAGTAAAAGAATTTAAATAAAGTAATCCAATAAGATATTTTTGCATCTAATAGAAATGCGAAGTAAAAAAGAACATTATGAGAGGGATTTTGTCGGAAAGCAACTGAGTTATTATCTGAATTTGCCAGAAAAGCAGAAG
>JANOEF010000372.1:0-2292 GCA_031413075.1 Acidobacteriota bacterium
TAACCATGAAAAACAAGAAAAATGGAGGCTCAGTTATCGAATGAAAGCATCAATAAAATTAGGGAAAATTTACGGGATCGAAATCGGACTTCATTACAGTTGGCTGATTATCGCCGTGTTGATTTCGTTGTCACTGTCAAATTATTTTGCCGAAGCACATCCGGATTGGAGCAGAAACGTCATTTGGGCGATGGCAGTTTCGACATCATTCCTGTTTTTTTTGGCAATTGTGCTTCACGAACTTTCACATGCGGCGATTGCCCGTTGGAATGGGTTGCCTGTTCGTTCAATCACACTCTACGCACTCGGCGGCGTGGCACAAATCGAAAAAGAACCTGAAAATGCCAAGACTGAATTTTGGCTCGGAGTCATCGGACCGATCACCAGTAGCGTTATCGGCTTGGTGTGCCTGGGAATTGCCCTCCTTTCAGGTTGGAATCTGATGGGCGAATCTGAGACACCGATTATGGCAATGCTGGTTTGGCTCGGTTACGTCAACATCGCCCTCGCCATTTTCAATATGATTCCCGGATTTCCGATGGATGGCGGACGGGTTTTTCGGGCGATTGCCTGGCAGTTTACCGGAAATGCGGACAAAGCGACCAAAATCGCTTCGGCAACCGGTCAATATCTGGCAATCAGCTTTATCTTTTTTGGGATTTTGCTCTTCTTTAATGGCGCGGGTTTCGGTGGATTGTGGATAGCTTTTATTGGTTGGTTTTTGCTCAACGCGGCTAAAGCCTCGTATCTGCAAGTCGAATTGACCGAAGGTTTAAGGGGAGTGAGAGTTGGCGATTTGATGACGCGTGAATGTCCTGTTTTGGACAGCAATATGAGTTTGCAAACGCTGGTGAATGATTACTTGCTCAAAACCGGACAACGATGCTTTATGGTCATTGAAAACATTGAACCCGTGGGGATGATCACACCAAACGAAATAACCAACGTTGAACAACGGTTGTGGGCTTTCAAAACGGTTTCCGATGCGATGCGCCCGTTTGCTGAACTTCACGTGGTTCCCCCTCAAATGCCAGTCGCGGAAGCACTTGAAATTATTGGACGCGAGGGAGTTAATCAACTGCCTGTGGTATCCAGCGGTCAGCTCCAAGGTCTTATCACCCGTGAACAAATCATCAATTACCTGTTCACCCGGAAAGAACTGAATTTATGAGTGGAATAGGCGGGGAGTGAGTCCCGCCTTGCGATATTTTTCTAACTTCTATTTTAGAAATCAAACTTTATTCCAAGCTGTAACTGACGTTCGCCCAGGAATGTGCGGGCTAATCTAAAATTTGAAGTCGGAGTAGTCAACGCAGTGGTGTATTGAGCCGTGTTGACGGTGGCAATATTGGAACGGTTAAAGACATTGAAACCCTCCGCCAAAAGAGTCATTTTGTATCTTTCGGTGAAGGGGATCACCCTTCCTAAGCGCATATCCAAAGTAAAAATGTTTGGGGTTGTGAGTTCGTTACGTTCGGTCCCAGGGACTCGATCATTAGCAGAATTCCCGTCTCGGCGTAAATCTCCGGAAACGGTGGCCGAATAAGCAAATCCAGTTTGCATAGTCCAGATTCCCGAAACCGTCCAATCACTCAAAAGCGTCTTCAAAAAAGAATTGTCACCCATCGTAAATTTACCTGATTCATAAGAAGCGTTGAGCACCAGACGTTGTTTGATGTCGAGATCGCTCCGTCCATATTCAGATTCCGGATCGAGTTGGTTTTGGACATATTTACTGTCGTCTGCACCAACCACGACCGCTGTTTGATCAGGTTTATTATCTTTGGCTTTTGAGTAGGTATAGGCCGCCGTAAGTTGATAGCGGTTGGCAAAACGCTTCTTCAATTCGATTCCTAAGCCTTGATAAAGTGAACGGGCCGTGCTGTCAAAAAGTTGGATTCTGGTAAAAGCTGTGTTTGGTCTTGCCGTCGGATGTTGTAAAAAGGTGAATAAGTTGAGGGTCGTTGAAATAGGTGCCCCCAAATTGAGATCGCGGGTATGAGTTAAGCTATCACCTTTGAAAACCATATAAGAAACGGCCAAACTCAAATTTGAGACCAGTTCGCGTTCTATCCCAATTCTTCCTTGATGAACAAAAGATTGTTTATAATCCTTGGAGAAAAAGAAAAGACTCGGGGTAACCGGCGTTCCAACGGTCGGAACCGCCGTAAAAATATTCGGATAAACCAAACATGGATTTGGGATGAGGGTACAGTTTAAGCTGACCCCGGTCACCTGGATTCCATTCTGAGAATGTGCTGTCCCGGTCAGAATTGCAGGAGTTCTGGCATA
>JANOEF010000373.1:0-3490 GCA_031413075.1 Acidobacteriota bacterium
AAATAGATTGTCAAAACTACGGCTTCGGCTGAAGAATTTATGAGCAGTCTCAATCAAGAATGGTCATCCGCCCCGGGTTGGTCAACCACAAAAATCGGGAAATCGGAAGGCTTCTGGAAACTAACCGAAAAAGACGGAAAGGTTTGGATTGGCGAGGCAAAAGTCGAAAAAGTCGCAATGGAAAACAACAAACTATTCTTGATTTTGAAAATTAGGCGCGGATGAAGATTCAAATGGTATCGCGTCACGATAAAGATTTGCGCTTTAGTTCGACATTTTCAATTTTTATAAGAAAACCCTGATACCTTATACAATATATGTTTTACCTGGCGGATTGCTGATCTTGAGCGCGGTGCGCCATAATTTGGCGCAATCGAGTTCGCAATTTGGCAATCTTCAACTTGGTTCTTATCAAGTCGGGGTTCGGGTTATCCAATAATATGATTATTCGTGCACCGTCATTTATGAAAAATCAAAACTGACAGCCTCAGTTTGGCGCGGGATTGATTTCGCTTTCTTCAACCGATTTTATCTTCCAATAGTGGACGGCAAAGCGATTTTTACACCGGGCGAAAAAGGCAGAGCAATCAAAGTCAATCTGCGTTATAGTGGAGAAGACCGCACTGCCGAGCGTGCAAGAAACTAAAAGTTATGAGAACTCTTTTCGGGAAATTTATCGGAATTTTAACAATTTCGTTCTTATTGTGTAATTTATCAATTGGTCAGGATTCAGCTTTACAGCCAAAACTTCAAGCCAAACTGGACGAATGGCACAAGAACGGAAAGTTTGCCGGTGCCACCCTTGGAGTTTGTCTGACGGACGGAAAATGTTTCGGATTAGCAACCGGGTATTCCGATTCGGAAGCCAAAAAGCCAATGAAACCAACCGATTTGATGTTGGCGGGAAGCGTCGGTAAAACTTTTGCGGCCGTTGTTGCTCTGCAATTAGTCACAGAAGGGAAAATCGGTTTAGACGACAAAATCGAAAAATATCTGAGCCGGGAACCCTGGTTTAATCGGTTGCCGAATGCCAAAGACATTACAGTTCGCCAATTGATGAATCACAGCAGCGGCTTGGTTCGTTACGAATTTAATCCGAAATTTATTAAAGATTTGAACGCCAGTCCTGATAAGGTTTGGAAACCCGAAGAACTTTTATCGTATCTTTTTGACACCAAAGCCGCTTTCTTAGCAGGTCAGGATTGGGACTATTCTGATACAAATTACATCGTGCTGGGAATCATTATCGAAAAAGTGACGGGCAAAAAATATTATGATCTGGCGGAAAAACGAATCTTGAAACCCTTCAATTTCAAAAACACTTTTCCGCAGGATAGACGAATGTTGAAAGGTTTGATTCAAGGCTATGCCGGCGAAGGTAACGAATTTACCGGCACAGACAAGGTCTTGGAGAATGGCAAATTTGTCATTAATCCACAGTTTGAATGGACCGGCGGCGGGATGGTTTCAAACGCGGAAGACCTTGCGCGTTGGGCAAAATTGATGTATGAAGGCAAGGCTTTTGACACCTCGCTTCTTCCCGCAATGCTGAGCGGGGTCCCGGCCAAACTTGGACGTGATTCAAAATATGGACTCGGGGTCATCATTCGTAAAAGTCAAACCGGGGTTTTAACCTACGGACATAGCGGATTTTTTCCCGGCTATCTGTCGGAAATGATGTATTTTCCGGAACATAAAATATCGGTTGCGGTGCAGGTCAACTCAAGTGTTCCGCAGAATTTAGGGAAATCAACCGCAAGAATTGCGCTTGAAACGTTGGAAACAATTTTAGGCAAGGAAACATTGCCAACCCCAACTGCAACAGTTCCAAAAAAGCAATTTGTCATCGTTTTGCGGCTTCTGCCGAAATATCAGGACGACAAAAATTGGACGGACGCCGATAATCAGGCAGTTGGACGACATTTTGCGCGCCTTCAGCAATTGCAAAGGGAAGGGAAATTGATTTTGGCAGGTCGAACAACGGTCAAAGAATCAATGGGCGTCGTCATTTTAGAAGTCGCAAACGAAACGGAAGCCCGAAAAGTTATGGACGATGACGACGCCGTCAAAGCCGGAATTATGTCAGCCGAAGTTTTGCCGTTTCAAACCGCGTTGTTGAAAGGAAATTGAAGAAACTTTGGGTCAGACGATGAAAAAAGTTGGCTAATTGACCTTCACCAACTTTTTCACTTTTTCACATTCTATTATTGAAGATGTGCCTCAACGAACCACAACGTTTTATCCGTTCCGCGCGAAATTTCGGTAAACAGATCGACTGTCACAGCATCACCTAAATCATTGGCTTCATCAATATTTTGCCGAACCCGTTTTCCAAATTCTGCCAACGCATTTGACAGTGCTTCAACGTGTGCCCCGCCATCTGTAATTTCGAGCGGATATTCGCTCAATGAAGATTTGTGGGCCGCTACCCGAACTGTTCCGAGAGCTGTTCCGCCGAGAGTTGTGATTCTCTCAGCAATCGTATCAACCTGAGCCGTGGCCTCGGTTGCTACCTGATCAAACAGTTCGTGCAAAGCAATAAAATTCATTCCTTTGACGTTCCAATGGGCTTGTTTGGCTTGAGATTGCAGGTCAATCGCATCAGCCAATCTGGCGTTTAACATTTCGACCAATATCTCTCTTTTATCCTGGGCTAAATCAATTTTTGTTTGGTGTAATGACATCATAACCTCTCTTTAGAATTATTCTAATTCTAATTACCTGAAATGTCAAGCGAATTTCTCGGATCGCCTGATTGATTTATCAACCGATTGCATTTTAGCCGGTGACCGGTGATAAACTAAGAGAGACACAACGAAAGAGGTTTTAGGTAGAGATATTTTAAGACTAAAAAGAACCAAAGAAAACTAT
The DNA here is from genome assembly GCA_031413075.1 of Acidobacteriota bacterium. Classification (GTDB taxonomy): domain Bacteria; phylum Acidobacteriota; class Blastocatellia; order Pyrinomonadales; family Pyrinomonadaceae; genus JAIBCC01. Next base: position 2,872 of record JANOEF010000373.1, read on the forward strand.
GGATACTAAAACAACAATAGATGAATGGGAAGTTCGGGATTTAGAGGATAATTCGACTTTGAGAATTTATGTCGAACATTGCACCGAACTCGGTAATCAGTCAAAACCCGGAATTCAAATCTGGTACACCGTCGGCGGCGGAACTTACATCGTTACATATGAGCCGTTAATAGTCGAAAGATGGGCTTATCAAGCCAAAAAAGAAGGGAAAGACGTATTATTGCTCGAAGATAAATCGTGGATCTATCGGACTGACACTTTTGTTAAAAATTCACTTGTATTAGGCGCTGTCCTGAAAGCCAGAGTCGAACTGAAGGTAACCAGTTCGGATGAGGTTATCACCAAAGAGTACGACTTGCCTTTTACCGTTTGATCCGGCAATTATTCGGCCAATCAAAGATTTTTTACCTTTCTGATTTCCGCCTGGTAGATTTTTTAGAAACTTTGTTTATAATAGCAACAAAGTAATACAATATTTCCGGGAATTTTTGCAAACTAAGCATATGAAAACAATATTTACCAATATTTTGATGATCTTCGTCTTATTTTCGAACTCCACCCTGGCCCAGCCGGCATCGCGCGATTTCTCCAAAGAATCTGCCCGAGCATCGCAGGAATG
>JANOEF010000374.1:0-5942 GCA_031413075.1 Acidobacteriota bacterium
ATTCGCTTTCAAATTTCAAACGCAACACAAGCGAGTTTATTGAGCAGTTAAGAGAAACAGGAAAGCCCATTATTTTAACAATTAACGGAAAAGCCGAATTAGTTGTGCAAGATGCTGGAAGTTATCAAAGGTTGCTTGAAATTACCGAAAGACTCGAAACTATTGAAGCCTTAAAACCTGCTATTGAGGAAATGACAGCCGGAAAAGGCGAATCAGCAGAAAAGTTTTTTGCCGAACTTCTCAAACCTGTCGGAGAACTTTCATAGTGCAGTATCAAGTCATCATTACACCCTCAGCTAAAGCTGATATTTTTGAGACAAATACTTGGTTTTTGGAAAACTATCCCGATTTAGCAGAAAAATGGTTATGGGGAATAAGCCAAGCTGTTATGTCGCTTTCAAAGTTTCCCGAAAGATGCGCTGTCAGCTCCGAAAGCGAAGCCTTTGATGTAATTGTGCGACAGTTATTTTATGGCAAAAAGCCTCATACATACCGCATTTTGTTTTCAATTCAAGATGAGAAAGTCTATATCTTGCGAGTTCGCTCAACCAAACAACAAAGTCTTTTAGACGAGTAGTTTTTATTCAATTAACATAGCACCGATGCGCGGCAGTTTCAGGAGAAAGGGAAAGAAAAGGGTTTGTTTGATTGAGGAAGAAGGTTGGTTTGCAAAAATACCGAGAATTGCTTTTAAAGCTATTCAGGTTATAATCCTATTTGGTAGTTACATTTAAGGACTTAAAGTAACAAAAGTGAAGACAGATATTAAATACAAAAAGCCAACAATTATTGAAGCTGTTTTTGAACTCCGATTTAAGCCTTTGCCAAATTGGGAGATAGGCTCTTTTGTAAAATTTTCAGAGTTGGCGAAAGAAAATGGCTTTCCAATCCTTAAAGATAGTCCAAAACAATTTCAAGTGTCTTTTGGAAGCGAAAAACCTGTTATCACATCGGCAACAAGTCATATTCAAACTTGGAGTATGGATGAATCTCAACTTTGGCAGGCAGGACAAACTTTGTATGCCGCTAATCAAAGAGAACCTTATCAAGGATGGGAAATTTTTCGTCCACATATTGTTAAAGGACTAGACATTTATAAGGAAGTTGCAAATCCTCAAGCAGCAGAAGCCTTAATAATGAGATTTATCAATCGTATTATTATTGACGATCAAGAAGCACCAAGTTCCTTAATAGCTTTTCTACCACACAATCTTGAATATTCAAACAATCTTGTAAACTATGGTTGTAAGGCTGAATATAAATTTGAAGAAGAAGAGATAATATCAATTACTGCGACAAAAGATATTACGCAAACAAATATAAATGCCATAATCCTTGAAATATTATACTTAAAACCAAATCCCAGCTTGGAATCCGAAGAGTTAAATAACACTATTGAAAAAATACACGATAGAATAGGTGAATATTTTGAGAAATCTATTACGGATAAACTTAGAGTGAAAATGGAGGTTTTATGATTGCCGAAATATTAGCATTAACAATGGCAACTGCCATTCCCTCGTCAAAAGAGTTCATTTTGCTTAAAAATGGCCAATCCGCAGTTCTCTCTGAAATTCCAAAAATTGATTTAGATTTTAGCTTCAATGATAATACTTTAACTTCTTTTAGAGATAATAAAAAAACAGATAGTAAAATCCAGTTGAGTCCTCAAGCTACCAAAGCTCTTCAACTATTGGATTCTTGGAAAAAAGAAGATAAAAAAGAGCAAAAAGAGACCTGGGAATATTTAACCAGAGTTTTAGATGAAGATAGACTTTCAAGCAGAAAATTGTTTTCATGAAAATTGTATTGCTTGATACAGGCCCGCTGGGAATGGTAACACATCCTCAAGGCTCACAAAAAACACTTCAATGCGAGCAATGGCTAAGAGATTTATTGCAAAATGGTGTTGAGATAATAATACCTGAGATTTGCGATTATGAACTCCGTCGAGAACTTTTGCGCGCCAACAAAACTTCTAGTGTTCAAAAATTAGACCAACTATCGCAAGCATTGACATACGAAGCTATTTCAACGGACGTGATGCGAAAAGCATCAGAGTTTTGGGCAAACATTCGTCAACAAGGGAAACCCACCGCCCCTGATCTTGCATTAGATGCAGATGTAATTCTTGCGGCTCAAGCTAAAATAGTTGAGCAAAAAACTAACAATAATCAAATAACCGTTATTATTGCAACCACAAATGTTGGACATCTTTCACGTTTTGTGAATGCAGATGAATGGCAAAATATTTATCCTTAAAAAATCGCAAGATAAATCCCCAAAGATGTTTAGTTGGAGCCTCAACATTTTTTGCTCATCACGCGAACACATCCAGCGTTTAGGTAGAATTTTACGCAACAAAGGTGAAAAACAGGCTGTTTTGGATGAGGTTGTGACGCGCAACACAACTGAAGAATATACTTCGCAAAAACGGACCGATGCGCGACAGTTTCAGGAGAAAAGGAAAGAAAAGGGCTTGTTTGATTGAGTGCTTTTTGTCTCAAAGCTCAACTAAGATTCCTCACCCAATTAATTACCACGATTGAAAAAAAGAGAAAAAAAGTATATCAATATGAAGACCCAAGATTGGCATTCAATTGAAAATGAAACGAATTTACCTGCAAAAAGCTAAAACCCAGATCGCCCGTCCGAATATGATTCGGGATATTAATAAACAAATTGTCCTGAATTATGTGCGGGAACGATCGCCTATTTCCCGGGCTGAGATCGCCCGTGAAACCGAACTTCAACGTTCGACGGTTTCGGCAATAGTTGACGAATTACAAAATGCCGGGTTGGTCGAAGAATTGGGAATCGGAGACTCAACCGGCGGGCGAAAGCCGACCATGCTCAAACTTAAGACCGGCACTCCGGTCGCCATCGGAGTGGACATTACGCCAAGCTGGACAACCATCGCACTGGCCGATTTAGCCGGAAAAGTCCTGGAAAAAGAAGAGTTTCTGACATCCCCCGACATAGTTTATATGTCAGCTCAGATTATTGAGAGAGTTTCAACCCTCGCCAAAAAATATCCTCAGGCTGAATTAGAGGTCGGCATCAGCGTACCCGGGATTGCTGATCAGATGCTTGGCACGACCCTCTATATTCCGTATTTCCAATGGCACGATTGGGATATTTGCAAACAGCTTGCCAAAAAAACGGGATTGCCGGTGACGATTGATAATGATGCTAATGCGATTGCTTTGGCAGAACTTTGGTTTGGGCGAGAAAAAATCCGCCGGGTGAGCAATTTCATCACCGTTTTGGTGGGCGAAGGAATCGGGACCGGCGTTATTTTTGATGGACAGGTTTATCGCGGCGAACGCGGCGCCGCCGGCGAGTTCGGACATATGATAGTTGGTTCTGAAGCTCCGGTTGAATGTTCGTGCGGGAGCCGGGATTGTTGGGAAGCTCATGCTTCAGAAAAAGCAATTATTGCCCGCTATCTCCGGCTTTTCGACAATTCCGCAATGAAACCGGACGGCATAACGATGCCCAAACTGGTTTCACTGGCTAATGAAGGACAGGTGCAGGCGATCGAGGCTCTCAAGGAAACCGCTAAATATCTGGGCATCGGCATTTCAAATTTGATTGTCGGACTGAGCCCGCAAGCCGTGATTGTCAGCGGAAGCATCACTAAGGCCTGGAGTTTAGTTAAAGACGAACTCTCCGCCATGGCCGAGCGAAGCGTTCGCCGTGATTTGCCGAAAACCTCGATCATTGCTTCGACCCTGGGCGATAAACCAACTCTGATCGGAGCTCTAAGTTTAGTTTTAGCCCGCAAATTTGCTTCTGCCGCAAAAAGCTAAAAAACTAATACATCTCATAATTTTTTCTAATTCTTTCTTGACATCCGAAAGAAAAAATTGTTAAATCTTGGTTGGGTTTCACAACAAACAAATATTTAACCTCTTCCGCAGCTCGAAAGTGGGTGTGAAAGAAACACTAAATCTAACTATTTAATAGGTTTTGGGGATTTGTCGGTTGGGGGCCTAAGTTCGTATTTCGTCAAACAAATAAATTAAATTAGGCTACAAGTAATTGTGTTCACCCAAAGAGAGGACTGACTATGATAAAAATTTTGAACAAGTCGGGCTTTTTATACACCATTATGTTCCTTTGTATTTTGGCATTTAGCGGAGTTGTTTCCGCCCAAAGTAATCAAGGCAGCATTATCGGAACGGTAAAAGACCCAAATGACGCAGTAGTGCCAAATGCAAAGGTGGTTGTGACCAACCTTGCCAATGGCCAAATTCGTGAAACGACAACTGATGACGGCGGAGAATTCGCTGTCACCAACTTAGATCCGGGCGTTTACAAAGTAACCATCGAAGGCGGAGGCTTTAAGAAACTTTCGTTGAATAGCGTGACAGTAGAAACTAATTCCCGTGTTCCGGTTGATGCTAAATTCACAGAATTAGCCGGAACCGGAGAAAACGTGGTCAACATTACCGCCGACGGTGCACCGCTGGCCGAAAGTGAAACCAGTGTGCGAGGCGATATTATTACCGGACGCGAAGTAACGGATTTACCGATTCCGCAACGTAACTTTACACTGCTGGCGGGACTTTCTCCGGGCGTCACCCGACCTTCAGCCGCTTCAGTTGGGGTGATTGGCGGCGGCGGTAATTTTGTCAATGGCGGTCCGGGCAGTTCAACCGAATCCACTCGCTTCCGTGAATCAGGCGGTTCGACCATTTCAGCCAACGGGGCGCGGGTGACACAAAATAACTTTTCTTTGGATGGCGTTGACAACAACGAATCACAATTTGGTCAGATCGCGGTTTATCCTAATCCTGATGCTATTGCCGAATTCAAAATTGAAACCAGCGTTCCGTCAGCCGAATCTGGCAGAGCGGGTGGGGCGATTATTTCTACCACCTTCAAATCGGGCGGAAATGAAATCCACGGAACTATCTTTGAAAATTATCAGGGACGTTTCTTAAGCGCCGGAGCTGCTCAATTTGATGAAAACGGAGCAAATAAGGGAAAAAATCCTAATTTTGTGACCCATAATTACGGCGGTACCGTGGGCGGTCCAATTTTTCTGCCGGCTTTCGGCGAAGGCGGTCCATTCTTCTATGACGGGCGAAATCGTTCTTTCTTCTTTGTGTCAATGGCTGGACAGCGCAACGGAACTCCTGCTTTCGGTGGAGGTGAGTTTCCATTCGTGTCCGTTCCGACAGCTAAGATGAGAATCGGCGATTTTAGTGAACTATTGAATACTACATTTAATCCAGCACCTGCATTTACGAATGACGATATGCGTTGTCCGACTGCGGCAACCTGCACTTATAATCTTGCTGGAGGAGGACAGCTAATTGCGCCTTGGGGGACAATTTTTGCGCCGAACGGAACTCCGATTCCGGGGAATAATTTAGCCAACTGTCCGACCTGCGGCTCATTTTCAGCCTTTGGAAGAAATTTGCTGAGCGCTTATCCGCTTCCGACTCAATCGGGATTAACTAATAATTACCGCAGAAATCGGGCCGAGCGTTCTAATGTTGACAGTTTTGATGTCAAGATCGATCATCGAATTACCGATAACAATTCAATTTTTGGCCGTTTCAGCGAATCGAAAAATTCCAGAATCCGGGAAAACAATTTTCCGATCGGAACATCACCGAACGGAAACGACATGCCTTCCGGGTTTGGGCAATCTGAAAAACTGTTTTCCGAGGCGTTGCAATACATTCCGGGCGGCGTCAATTCGCCGGTGCGCGCGTTTCGCGCCGTGGGCGGCAATCCGTTTTTCGTCAACCGGGCCAGCGGCTCCAAAATCTGGGACGTGGACGGGAATGAGTTGATTGATTACGTCGGCACTTGGGGGCCAGCCATCCTCGGCCACGCGCATCCTAAAATTATTGCCGCCGTCAAAGCCGCCGCTGAACACGGCACGAGCTTCGGCATTCCCAATCCGCTCGAAGTCACGATGGCCA
>JANOEF010000375.1:0-2151 GCA_031413075.1 Acidobacteriota bacterium
GGACACTTACAGCGTCCAATTGTTTTTTTATAGATTCGTGGGGTGTCGCTCACGCTTTACCCCACGCTATTAAATTTATCGCTTTCAGCGATTTTAAGGAAAATTTAAACGGACTCTTAATTGCAAACAGGTTCTATAAAATCACGTCCGAGTGACGCTTCCAAGCTCGAAAATAGCTCACCAACTTTCAGCCTTCGCTGTCATTAAACAGTTAAATGACATCCGTCTTGAGTAATCACCGACACTCGCGTCTAAAGGACGCAACTCGGACGCGATTTTTTAACTCTTGATTCGCATCATTTACCTTTAGAAACTGGGCATTAAATTTTGTCCTCAAAAGTTCACCGAACTGAAGTTCGTTCGACTCTTTATTGCATAGTTTTCAAGGGTCAAGTAATAAGTATTTTGCCAAAGACCAGATAATTTAAAATGTGGCTAATAAATATGTCTGTTTTCTTTCAATAAATTCGCTTTATCCATTGAGAGCGCAAAACGCGAATTAAGGAGAAAAAAATTATGTTGAGTTCAAAAGTTAAGTTCATTTTATTTATAGTTTTAGTTTCAATTGGATTAGCGTGCACCACTTCAACCCAAGCGGTAAAAGAAACGGTACAAACACAAAACAAAGGGAATATTCCGATGTTCTATATGTTTCAAGGGAATGACAAGAGCATTATTAGTAAAGAAATGGATAATGCCCAAGGCTTATTTTCCGCCAACAACGAAGCGGAATGGCTAGTTGGAAGGTGGACCTACAACTGGCAATTAAACGGGAGCAGCTGCAAAGACCAAATCCTGTTTTTAAGCAATGGTGGGTATCGCGCTTCCTCCTATTGCAGTGGAAATCCGATGGCAATGCAATATACGGGAAATTGGAAATATGTGAGCCAAGGAACTATCCAAGTCGGTTATACGGATTGGTCGCCGAAATATGACCAAAACGGTGAGCCCTTTACGGTTAATCTATCCGAAACATTTTATTTCCAACCCATTGACCAAAACCGGATGTATATTCACGGAGAGACCGTTGCTTATCGTCAATAGGAATAAAGTAAAATTCAAACTAATGTTCAGTCAAATATGAAAAGGCGGATAAGTTTTAGTGGTTAGTGGTCGGTGTCCAGATTTTTTTTCTGGTCACTGACCACAGTCCACTGACCACTTGATATTTTTTCCGTCCATTCAATCTTGACTGAACACTAATTTGAAACAAAGGCCGTTGAACCCGGCTTTTTTTATTGCCCGCTAAAAAAAATGTTTGTATCTGACTTGAATTTTGATAAACTCAACCAACATTTGATAAAAACCAGATTTTCGATTATTCATTTTTAAGACAAGCTGATGAGTACGCCCCCCATTACAAGAGATTTTACCGAATCAAACGAGCTTGATCTGGAAGGCGCATATTCGCTGGTTTATGACGAATTGCGCCGTTTAGCTGCGTATTATATGCGCCAGGAAAGGTCGAATCACACACTCCAACCCACTGCACTGGTTCACGAAGCCTTTCTCCGTCTGGTCAAACAGGAAAATCAGGTTTTCTTAAATCGAACCCAATTTATTGCTTTAGCGGCAAATATGATGAGGCGGATTCTGGTGAATCACGCCGTCCATCGCAATCGCCAAAAGCGTGAAGGCGAACTGGTGCGAGTCACTCTGGATCGGGCTGTCAATGAATTTGCCGAAAATGAATTGAATTTGCTTGAATTAGACGAGGCTCTCAACCATTTGAACAGTAAAGACGAGAGAACGGCACGGGTTTTTGAGCTGAGATTTTTTGGCGGACTAACCATTGACGAAATTGCCGAAGTATTAGAAATTTCGCCGGCGACAACCAAAAGAGAATGGAAAATCGCCGCACTATTTTTACAACGGGAGCTTTTTAAAACTTAAAATATGCACAATTTGCTATTTTTGAATTCACGGTTTGCCTAATAAATCTTTTTAGAAATGAACAAAAAACAAAAAACTCAAATCACCTCCCTCCTGCAAGATTGGAACAGTGGGGACGAAGCAGCCATGGAGCGTTTAATTCCATTCGTTTATGATGAATTAAGGAAACAGGCGCGGATTTTGATGTCGAGGGAACGTCCGAATCATACCTTACAAGTGACGGCTTTGGTTCACGAAGCCTTTTTGAAATTGTCAAAA
>JANOEF010000376.1:0-1564 GCA_031413075.1 Acidobacteriota bacterium
CGTCGCTTAACTTTTTGTTCAAGGCTCCGACTACCCGGATGGCAATTTGGTCTTGAACATCAAAAATGTCTTCAAATTCGGTATTAAAACTATCCGCCCAGAGCGAATCACCGCTGGCTGTATGAAGCATTTGCACGGTCAACCGCAATTTGTTTTCCAAACGTTGAAATTTACCTTCCAAAACCGCGTCAACCTGCAATTGACGACCGATCGAAACCGTGTCCTGTTCTAAAATATTGTATTTCAAAATTGAACTGGTCGGGCGAACTTGAATTTGTCCGGCCCGGCTCAGTTGCGTGATCAGGGCATCGGTCATTCCGAGCCCGAAAAAATCATCATCTAATAATTTAACCCCCAAAGGCTGAAAAGATAAAACCGCGAGACTTTGAATTTCACTGAGCGAACTCGAAGTTATCAGCCTTCCGCGTTCGTTGTCAGGCTCAATGGTTTGTGAAACTTTGACCCTCAATCGACGATTCACCAGCAGATTTGTTTCGCCGTCGATTTGTCTGATTTCAGCCTGAAAACGATAACCGCGTTTCGGCAAAGTTTCGATTAGTTCGATCCCGTCCGCGTTTAAAATTTTTCGCAACCGCGAAATATTTTTCGCCAGATTCCCTTCTTCGACATACGATTCTTCCCACAGCGTCGCCATCATTTCATCTTTCGACAAAAGTCGCCGGTTATTTTCAATGAGGAGTTGGAGTGTGTCGAAAACTTTATCGGTCAAATGAATCGGTTGGCCGTCGGCGAGCAAAACTCTCTCCTGCGGGTCAAGCACAAACTTCCCGAATTCATAGATAACTCCTTTATTTTCCGTCCTTTCGTGCATGTCAGAAAAATGTCAAAACTTTGTCTGAAAAAATCCAGGACTTTGGCGATCAATTCGGGCAAAGATAGGGCTGAAACAATATTTCAGTTGGGGTTGTCAGGCAAATTGTAACGCCGAACCGCGAGGATAACAAGAAAAATAGATGAAACAAAAAACGGAAATCGAAATCGAGTTCAACGAAACCCTTGTTTATAGCCGCCGGAGTGAACGGTTTGAATCCTTCTGCCCCGAATGCAAATCGCTGGTTGAAATGGCAACGGCGCAGGTCGCGGCACTTCTCACCCAGTCCAACGAGCGCGAAATTTATCGCTTCGTCGAAACCGGCAAAGTTCATTTTGTCGAAACCGATCGGGTTCTAATTTGCTTAAGATCTCTGACTGAGACCTTGTCAGGACTATTCGATTCTGACAATAAAATACTGTGACCTCAATTCGTTCTGATTTGCGCGTAATGGACAGGCGGAAAATTAATAACGCTTTTGATTGAGAAAGTGAAAGTTTCCCGGCTTTGAAAATAACAGAGTTTTAACAATTGGAGGTTATATGAAATTCAAATTAGTTCTAAGTTTAATGTTTGTAGTCTTTTGTGTCTCGGCAAATTTTGCCCAGACTGAACTGACAATCAAGAAGAAGTCTTCGATGAAAATTCCCGGAATGGAGATGCCGGCAATGCCCCCGGGAATGAAGAATCCGATGGAAAGTATGGAAAATCGGAAGTCAACGGTTTATATCA
>JANOEF010000377.1:0-1929 GCA_031413075.1 Acidobacteriota bacterium
GAGGCTTTGGAATCCTGGAACAATTCATCGAACTTTAGAGACGGTTATGTCAATAGTTCGCGCTCAAGCTACAATTCGACGGTTGCCTATTCCAGCTCACAATTCGCTTTAGGTTTGGGCTTCAACGAATTTTGGGCTCAAGGCCCTGTTTCCGCTCAATTCAAAAATACTTCAAACGCTGAGAAAAATGTGGTTGCCGTCACGCTCAAGCAAGTTTTCTATACGGTTACGGTTGACTCTCCCGAACCCCCGGCGAGCTTTTTTGATTCAAGCGTAACTGCCGAACAGGCCACAGGCAACTTTTCATCTACGAACGTTCCCGCGTATATCAGCAACGTCAATTACGGCAGAATCCTGATGTTTCGGATGGAAACGGATAAAAGTATCAGGACACTTGATGCTGAGGCCGCGCTCAAATACGCCGCCGGTTTGGTTAGCGTTGGCGGCGAAATGAAAACGAAATATGACAATATTCTCAATACTTCCGAAATTACCGCAGTAACGTTTGGCGCTAACGGACAGATCGAGACGGAAAATGTGAGCGCAGGGGCTTTGACCGCGATCATCAAAGGAAAAAATGCGGTTTACTCAAAAAGTAATCCGGGCGTGCCGATTAGTTATACCGTTAAATTCCTGAAGGATAATGCCTTCGCAAAAATTGGAGCAACAACAGATTACTCGGAGGAAAAATGTGAAACACTGAACAACCTGTGGATTGAGATTCGCCAAAACGGTGCGTATATGGCTGATTATACGGTAACCTGGGATGAGCCGGGGAACACTTTAAACGCACCTCCCGTGCAAAAGAAGGAAGAAGGAAGATATTCTGCGGGTAATAAAATGCAGGCTAATTTTCCTGGGGATGCAACCAATATTCGCGTGAATCTGAGAACAATGTCAGGCTGGGGGATTTTGGACAAAGTGCTTCTCCCGGCTGATTTGAATAAATGTTATCAAACCTTCGGCGTCGCCACCGGACCGGGATGGAACAACGATTGTCAGTAAATTCAGTTAACTTGATTGAGACTTAATCAAAATTTGACAGCCTTCGAGAAATTCGAGGGCTTTTTCTGTTGATGCAGACTTGTTGCTTTGCCAATCAATCTCTAAAATCAAGGTTGTTTATGAAAGTAGATTTGATCATCCACAACGCGAGGCAACTCGTCACTTGCGCCTCAAACGGTAAAGCCAAAAAGGGCAATCAGATGCAGGAACTTGGCATTATCAAAAACGGTGCTGTTGCCGTTGAAAACGGTTTGGTTAAAGCCGTCGGTACTTCCGAAGAAGTTTTGGCGACTTACGAAGCTGAAAACGTCATTGATGCTCAGCAAAAAGTCGTGATGCCCGCCTTTGTTGACCCGCACACGCACATTATTTATGCCGGGAATCGGCTTAATGAATTTGAACTCAAAATCAAAGGGGCGGATTATTTAGAAATTTTAGCCAATGGCGGCGGGATTCTTTCGACGGTCAAGCACACCCGCCAAGCAACCAAACAAGAATTAGTTAGCCAAACACTCAAAAGATTGGATAAGATGCTCGCACACGGAACGGCGACGGCTGAGATTAAGACAGGTTACGGATTGGACGAGGCAACCGAATTTAAGATGATGGACGTTTGGGAAGAATTGGACTCGCAGCATCCGATCTACACCGTTCCGACTTTTCTCGCCGCGCACGCAGTTCCGCCCGAATTCAAAAACAATCCCGGGGAATATGTAGATTTAATTTGTCAAAAGATGTTGCCCGACCTTTTCAAATGGAGACGTTACGGCTACATTGACGAAGACCGGATGGACTTTGACTACAAATCAAGCAAACCATTTTTTGTTGATGTTTTTTGTGAAAAGAATGCTTTTAGTTTAGAACAAACGCGACAAATTTTAGAAACTGCCAAAGAAAATTATTTTGCCCTCAAAGCTCACGTTG
>JANOEF010000378.1:0-2552 GCA_031413075.1 Acidobacteriota bacterium
CCTTCGCTGGCAAAACTTTCGCCTTTTTCCTTATAGAGCAAACCGAGTCCGGTGTGTGCTTCGGGTTGAAATCCGGCTCCCTCCTTGATAGCCCGTTTAAAGGAGGTAATCGCTTTGGCTTCTTCGCCGTCGGCTTTGTAGATTCTGCCTTCCACCGCGGAGGCTTCGGGATAAATCGGGCGAGCTTGGCGGGCAGCGGCAATCGCTGCCAGGGCGCCTTCGATGTCCGAAGCATCGGACATCGCCCGCGCCATCGCAACATATGCTTCGGCATATTTAGGTCGGAGTGCGACGGATTTTTGAAAGAGTTCGATGGCTTTGGCCCGGTCAATCTTTAAAGTTCTTTCGGCTTCCTGAAAAGTTAGTTCGGCTTCATCGGTAGTTTTTACAAGCAGGATTTTTACCGCACTCCGGGTCGGTGGCAGGTTTTGCGTAACTTCTTTAAACCCCATAGCCCGGACTCGGATCTTGCGGGTTCCTCCGGCCACGAATTTGATGGTTAATTTGCCGTTTTCGTCGGTTGTTCCGCGTTTTACATCATCAATCCAAACGATGGCGGCCGGTTGAGTGCTAACCATCACGGTTCGGGCTTTTTGACCCCAAACGGTCAAGCCAAAACTTAAAACTAAAACTGAAATAATCAATAATTTTTTCATAATTCACCTCGCATTTGATGAAGGCTATCCATCATTTGTTGTTTCAAAATTAAAATCGGAAAGTGAAAAAGTGCAAAAGTGTTTGTTTCTTTTCACTTCAACTTACCTGATAAAAATGAATATTTGAAAGCGCGATTTTACTTTTTCACCTTTACCCAAGTGGAGAAAGCTCCTCTTTTGGCAATATTCCGCCTGCATCGTCATCGTCAATTTTGTCGGAGGCCGCGGCTTCATCCGCAAAAGCCCATTTGATAAAGGGCGGGGCAATGAGAGTTGTCGCAATTGCCATAAACAAAACAGAGGCGAAAAAAGGAGGACTGATGACGCCCAAACTAAGTCCGATCTGCGCGACTACAATTCCGACCTCGCCCCTCGGCACCATCCCGACCCCGATTTGGGCCGATCTCCGCCAACCGATGCCATAAGCTCCGATTCCGCAACCGACAAATTTTGTCACAACAGCTAAAAAGGTCACGATGATTGCCAGCCAGACGGTTGAAACCTCCTTGAAAACCTGCAAATCAAGCGACATCCCGATATTGACAAGAAAAAACGGAACCAAAAACTCCATTACTCCACGGGTCTGTTTGTGCATTGTTTTGTTTGATTCTGAGGCTTCGGCTAGTGCCATACCCGCTAAAAATGCCCCGATGATGGCTGCCACACCGATAAAGGTCGCTAAATAAGAAAGTCCCAGACACAGAACCAAACCGGCAATATAAAATGAATCGCCGATGCGGAGTTTTTCGATTTTAGGAGCAAATCGGGTAATAAACTTAGCCCCGATGGTGGCTACCACGACGGTGAAGAGAACCGACAACCCGGCAGTTTTTCCCAGTTCAAAATAATCAACACTGCCTTTGCTGAGGCTTGAAACAACGGATAAAATGAGTAGTCCGAGAATGTCATCAATCACGGCCGCGCCGAGAATTATCCGCGCCGTTGGCGCATCCAGCAGTCCGAGATTCCCTAAAACCCGGGCTGTGATTCCGACTGAAGTAGCAACCAACGCCGCCCCGACAAACATTGCTTCAACCTTTGACCCGTCCCACAGATAGGCGATTCCAAAACCTGCGATAAACGGAAAGATGACACCCATTGTGGCAACCACAAAAGCACGTCCGCCGACTCGTAAAATGGCCTGCGGTTTGGTTTCTAATCCGACCGTAAAAAGCAGGAAAATAACACCAATTTCGGCAAAGATCGAAATCATTTCGGAGGGTTTGACCAAACCCAAAATGCTTGGTCCAATCAAAATCCCGGCCAATATTTCGCCAATCACGGCAGGCTGTCGCATTCGTTCAAAAATCTCTGCCAAAATCTTGGCAAAGACCAGCATAATCAAACGACTGAGCTGAATTTCCGGAATATTTCCGACCGATGCCAGCAAAATCGTCATTTTGTTATTTTACCATTTTTGCTTTTTGGCTGGCTATTGGTTATAATTCAAAACTTATGGCTGGGTAGCTCAGATGGTTAGAGCGCGGGATTCATAACCCCGAGGTCGCGGGTTCGATCCCCGCCCCCGCCATATTTTGTGAAGTATAAAGGCAACGGTAAAAAGACAAAAGTCGTTCTTTACTTTTGCCTTTTTTGCATCATATATCGCGATCAATTATCAATTATCAATTATCAATTATCAATTGGTTTCAGCCTTTCATTTTTCCCCAAAAAGAATTATTTTATTTCTATGAAATCTGCTCTCGTCATTTCGTTCACAATTCTATTTCTAATGAACATAATAATTTCGGCGCAAACGCCCAAAGAGTTTGCTCAGGTCTGGGAAAAGCAGCATATTTCCAAAATGCCGGCCTCGCAAGTGCGTCATCAGGATTTACAAAAGTATCTCGAGGCCTTGAAAAAATTAGGCTTGCCGGTCTCGGAAGTTGGGCGAAG
>JANOEF010000379.1:0-12722 GCA_031413075.1 Acidobacteriota bacterium
ATTCGTCGAAAAAAAGCTGACTCGGTTGATAGCTGAGCCATTCATCCAGAATATCATTGAATTGATGACGTTCATCAATTTCCTCCTCGCGGGCGGCCTTGAAAATTACTTGCTTTTCACGTGGAGAAATTCCGCCGCAAACCCAGGCGGTTTGGACTAACGGGGTTAAAAATAAAAGAGAAATTTCTTCAACAGCCAGCTCCTCGATATTTTCTATATTGTCGAATATTTGAGTTCTTTTTTTCATTAAATCTCCTGATTGGGTTCAATCGGTACTATTTTTGTTGATTTGGTAAAAGCTAAGGATGCTAAGACCGAAATCGCAATAGTTCCTAAAATGAAACCTAGTGAATAAGTGATCGGAAACTTTCCGCCAAAGGCATCATTGAGCCAAACCATCTTAAGCCCGACAAAAACCAGGACGATAGCTAACCCATATTTGAGCAAGTAGAATTTATCCACCGCTCCCGCCAACATAAAATACATCGCCCGCAAGCCGAGAATGGCAAAGATGTTGGACGAAAATACAATCATCGGCTCATTGGTTAAAGCAAAGATTGCCGGAACCGAATCTACGGCAAAAATTACGTCAGTCAATTCGAGAAATAAAAGAGCAATGAAAAGCGGGGTGGCAAACAACTTCCCGTTTTCTTTGACAAAGAACTTTTGTCCGTTTAATTGCGGCGTCACCGGGATAAACCTCTTAAATAACCGGATCAGGAAGTTTTTTTCCGGCTCGACCGGTTTCTCGGAGGCAAACATCATTTTGAGACCGGTAATGATCAAAAATGCTCCGAAAAGATAAATCACCCAGTGAAACTGCATTAACCAGGAGCCGGCCGCAATAAAAATGGCACGAAAGATGAGAGCCCCGATAATACCGTAAAATAAAACCCGGTGTTGGTATTTCGCCGGAATCGCAAAATAAGCGAAAACCATGACGAAAACAAAAATGTTGTCAACCGACAGCGATTTTTCGACGATATATCCCGTCAAAAATTCCAGTGAAAGCCTGGCTCCGTTTTCGGAACCGAACCTGTCAACCGTGTAATAATAAAAAAGACCATTAAAGATTAGGGCCAGTGAAATCCAAACGATACTCCAAACTGTTGCTTCCTTGAACGTGACTTCGTGTGCTTGGCGGTGAAAAACTCCCAAATCCAAAGCCAGCATCAAAAGAACGAATCCTGTAAACCCTAAATAAAACCACCAATATTCTGCGAACGGAAAGAAAATAGTGTCCATTTTAAAACCCCTTGTAAAATTAAATTGTTTGTAGTTTCGCGCTGGTCGAACTTCCAAGGAGCGAATTTGGAGTTTTTGAAAGACGTGAAACTACAAACAAACTGGTAAATTTAACCAAATACCTTTTTAAGTTTATAAGCTAAACCTTTTTTCTGCTTAGACTTATAATATTTTTGAGTGGGATGAAAGCCAAACTTTTGACCGATTATTTTCATCCATAACTTTTTCAAAATACTCTTTAACATAACTTTTACCTCAAGTGACCTAAGCAAAGCCGGATTCACCTTCCCTTTGTTCGATACCTTCCCAAATTCCGGATATCTGACTTTGCCAAGGTGTGTTATGAATTTAGCTAGCTCAAACTAAATTCAAATGCCAAAAAACTAGCTACAACTGTTGTTCGCAATAAAAAAGACCTCGTGCGAACCTATTCCTAAATAGTTCTGCACAAGGTCTTGATATTTTCTCCGTTGAGCCGAACCGCTTGTTCTCAAAGCGATTGTATTGACGATTTCAACGAACCTGATCGGGCTATCTACTCCCCCTGTTCAAATTGTTAAAATAAACTTAGCAAATACTTGAAACTTTTGTCAAGATTAGAATTATTGTTTTTTTGTGGTATAATCAATTTTCTTGTAAAAAGTAATAAAATAATTTAATGAAAAAAATTGAGATAATACCACTGGGCGGAATCGGCGAATTCGGGATGAATTGTATGGGAATTCGCTACGCTGATGAAATGATAATTGTTGATGCGGGGATGGGGTTCCCCGAAGAGACACCCTACGGAGTTGATATTTCTATCCCCAACTTCGATTTTTTAGAAGAATACCGGGACAATTTAACTGCCTTGATTCTCACCCACGGACACGAAGACCATATCGGGGCATTACCCTATTTCTTGAAAAAATTTAACCTGCCCACCTATGCCTCGCGTTTTACGATGGCGCTGAGCGAACGAAAATTAGATGAACATTCAATGCTCAATGATGTTTTACTGCATCGGGTCAAGCCAAATGATATTGTCGAAATCGGTCATTTCAAAATTGAATTTATCCATGCCTCGCATTCGTTGGTGGATTGTTTTTCACTAGCCATAACCACCCCACTCGGCACCGTCATTCACACCGGCGATTATAAAATTGATGACACTCCGATCATTGGTCCCCCTTATGATTTGAAAACATTAAAGAAATATGGCGACGCCGGTGTTTTAGCTCTCTTAGCCGATTCGACAAATGCTACCGTCGAAGGCCGAACACCCTCGGAAAATGCGGTTATTCCTGCCTTTGAGGAGATTTTTGAGACGGCCGAAGGTCGGATCATCGTCGCAACTTTTTCATCTTCGATTCATCGTTTGCAGATAATTTTTGATTTGGCACACGCCTTTGATCGAAAAGTTGCGGTATTGGGGCGTTCCATGTTGCGGAACGTTGAAATTGCTTCCGAATTCGGATTGTTGGATATTCCAAAAGATACGATTGTCGGGTTAGGCGAATCGCGTGGTTTAGATGATGACCAAATAATCTATCTGGTGACAGGTTCACAGGGCGAAACCAGAGCCGCCCTGTGGAATCTGGCGACTTCGAATTATAAAGGGCTGGAAGTTGAAAAAGGCGACACGGTGATCCTTTCGGCTCGGATCATTCCGGGTAATGAAAAAAACATCTCTCGGTTAATTGGAAGCCTCTACAAACGCGGTGCTAATATTATCGAAGAAAAACGGCGGCTGATTCACGTTTCGGGCCATGCCTCGCAGGAGGACATTCGGATTATGACCGAAACCGCGCGTCCCAAATATTTGGTGCCGATTCACGGCGAATACCGGATGTTGTTTCGGCATAAAGAATTTGTCAAAAATCATGTGGCAGGGTTCAATGATCAAAACATTATTTTGATTGAAAACGGAGACGTTTTTGAAATTGATGAATTGGGGGCGCGGGTGGCCACCAAGAATCAACTGCATAAGAGATTTATTGACGAAGAATCACTTGGCGAAATCATTTACGACACAGTGCGTGATCGTAAAAAACTTGCTTATGGCGGGGCGATTTCCGTGGTTATTACGCTGGATAAAAATTCAAAAAAACTGCTCGAAAAACCCCAAATTACCTTTAGCGGGGTGGCCGGGATTGATTTGACCAACGGGATGATCGAGGATGCCCGTCAATCCATTAAAAGCACTATCGAAGCTATGTCAAAGGACGAATTTCAAGACAAAGTATGGTTCAAGGAAAATCTGCGGATTCATCTCAAACGCTTTATCCAAAAAGTGACCGGCACCAAACCGGTCATTATTCCGACGATTGTTGAGGTTTAAAGGAATTTGGAAATTAAGGAATTACTCAAAAGAACTAAAGTTGAAGTCGGGTCTGAAACATATTTTATTCTTTCCCTAAGTGATTTGGAGTGGAAGAGATTGTTAGAAAATCCGGAACTTTCACCCCGGATGAGTGCGCCGTTTATGATCTTCAAAGATAAATGGGAGGTCACTCTGATCTTGGACGAAACAGATTTCATAGCCTGTCGTCATGCCGTCCGGGATGCCAAAATCGAAGGTGGTTTCAGGCTCCTTTCTTTTGATTTGGTAATGGATTTTACCGTGGTTGGTTTTTTGGCCGAGCTCACTCGAATTTTAGCCGCAGCCGGAATTTCGATTTTTTCTGTTTCCGCTTTTTCGCGTGACCATTTGTTGATCAAACAGGATGATTTAGCGAAAGCATTGAGAGTTTTAGGGGAAGTGGTTGAGGAACTTTGTTAATTGTGAACATTTGCCACAAAATTAATTACCCATTAACTAAGCTCTAAAGCACAATGGACAATGGACAATCAAGAAAATCCAAAAACCAAAGGTCATCAACTATTTGCAATTTTTTCTTTGATTTAAATAAGTCGCAAAAATTTGCTGACCTGCTTATCAACAATTTACAAGATTATGAATTGGAAAGATAAAGTTGTTTTCTTAACCGGTGCATCGAGCGGAATCGGAGAAGCCTTGGCGATTGATTTGGCGCAAAAAGGTGCGATTTTAGGTTTGCTCGCTCGCCGTGAAGTCCTGCTCAGGGAATTGGCTGAAAAATGTGAGCAGGCAGGCAGTATGGCCCGGGTTTTTGCCGGTGATGTGGTTGATGAAAATGCCGTGACGGAAGCAGTCGAAAGCTTTCGAAATGAGTTTGGAAGGATTGATGTTTTGATCTGTAATGCCGGTATCGGCGGTTCGGCGCATGCTAAAGATTTGACCAATGACGGAGTGAGAAGGGTCATTGAAGTAAATGTGATGGGCGCCGTTTATGCGGTAAATGCGGTTTTGCCCAAAATGTTGGAGCAAAAAAGCGGATCAATTGTTGCTATTTCAAGTTTGGCTGGTTTTCGCGGACTTCCGCGATCGGCTTCTTATTCAGCCAGCAAGGGCGCGATGACCAATTTTTTTGAAAGTTTGAGGCTTGATTTAATCGGCAGCGGAGTTAATGTCACAATCATTCAACCGGGATTTATCAAAACGCCGTTGACTGCGGATCGGGCCAATAAATTACCATTTTTAATGGAATTAGACAGGGCCGTCCCGTATTTTGTCCGGGCCATCGAAAAGAAAAAGAGATTTTCTGCATTTCCCTGGCAATTGGCCACCTTCGTTCGTTTGGGACGAATCTTTCCCGGTTGGCTGTATGATAAAATTGCCGGAAATACAAATTACCGGGAAGTAAAAAAATAAACAGGTTTTGACGAATAACTGCAAAAGTAAGACAATTCAAATGTCTTTTTTCAACCATCTACGACATTATTATGGATTTGATTAGTGCAATCATTCTGGGGATTGTTCAGGGATTAACTGAATTTATTCCGATTAGTTCAACCGCTCATCTGGTTTTTGCCAGTCGTTACACTAATATTTACAACGGCAACGCCGAGCAGATCACGGCCACGATAGCAGTTATTCAGCTTGGCACATTGATTGCCGTATTCGTCTATTTTGCTTCTGATATTCTAAACATTATTGCTGCTTTTACCCGCGATCACTGGGCTGTTTTAACTCGAAAACAGGGCTTTACCTTTTCGGGAACTAACGGAATCAGACCGATGTGGCTTTCAGAGGATGCCTGGCTCGGTTGGTTGATTATTATTGGTTCAATTCCGATCGGGACGGTCGGGCTGATTTTTAAGAAGGTTATCGAAGGCCCTGATACTAAAAATTTATGGGTCATTGCGACCATGATGATTGTCGTAGCTTTGCTTTTACTTTTTGCAGAATTTGTTGGTTCGCAACGTAAAGATATTAAAGAATTTGGTTTGATAGACGCTCTGGTGGTTGGATTTGCCCAGGTTTTAGCTCTCATTCCCGGTGCATCTCGTTCAGGCTCAACCATCATGGGTGGACTTCTGGCCGGCCAAAAACGCGAAGCAGCGGCTCGGTTTTCTTTTCTCTTGATGATTCCGGCCATCACCGCCAGCGGTTTACTGGAACTCAAAGAAGCCACCCACATTTTGTCTAAAGACGATGTTTTACCTTTAGTAGTGGCGACCATTGTGTCCGGCATCGTCGGCTATCTTTCGATTTGGTTTTTGTTGGCCTTTTTACGCAAACGCTCGACCGGCATTTTTATTGCGTATCGGATAATTGTCGGGTCGGTGATTTTGTATTTACTTTACTCAGGAATTATTAGTCCGCAGATTCAATAAGCATCAATGTGATTTAATCAAATGAAGCGTTGGAATATCCTAAAACATGACCGTGAAAAACTGATTCAACTTTCGCAGAACCTCAAAGTCTCTCCGTTGATTGCCGCCCTCTTAGTCTCTCGCGGATTTGACACCGAAGAAAAAGCCACCAGATTTCTTAATCCCTCAATGAGCGATTTACACGAACCTTTTTTACTCAAAGATTGTGAAAAGGCGATGAAAAGGATTTTCAGTGCTATTGAAAAAGGCGAAAAAATCTTGATTTGGGGCGATTATGACGTTGACGGAACCACCGGAACTGTCGTTTTGAGAAAAGCTTTGGAAATTCTCGGGGCGACTACTGGTTTTCACGTCCCGCATCGCTTTACTGAAGGATACGGGTTAAATATTGAAAAGTTAAGCGAGGCCAAAGAAAAGGGCTATACCCTCGTCATAAGTGTGGACACCGGGGCCAGGGCGTTTGAGCAGGCTAGTTGGGCCAGGCAAAACGATATTGATCTGATCATCACAGACCATCATTTATCAGATGACAACCAGGGCAATCCGGACGCATATGCGGTGGTTAATCCAAATCAAAAAGGTTGCCAATACCCGGATAAAAATCTGGCAGGAGTCGGGGTTGCATTTAAACTTGCCCATGCGCTTTTGCGTGAAAAAGGTAAAGAAAATCTGGTCGAAGGGTTTTTGAAAGTTGTCGCCATCGGGACTATCGCCGATATTATGAATCTGACCGGCGAAAATCGGGCGATCGTTTCCCTCGGACTGAGAGATTTGCCACGGGCTAAAAATTACGGTTTGCGGGCCCTGATGGAGGTTTCGGATTGCAACTCCGAAATGACTAGTTTGGATATCGGATTTCGGATTGCCCCGCGTATCAATGCGGCCGGCAGAATGGATGTGGCCCGGCAAGTGGTCGAGTTGTTTGAAGCAGAATCCTTTGAAAAAGCCAGGGAATTTGCCGAAATTCTGGATGCCCGAAACCGTGAACGCCAGACAATTCAGAAGAAAATTACCGAACTAGCTCTGCTCGAATATCTGGAAAATGGCGAAAGCCGTCATCAAAAACACGTGGCCGTAATTGCCGGAGAGGGTTGGCATCGAGGCGTCATCGGTCTAGCCTCTTCACGCATTACCGACAAACTAAATCGTCCGAGTTTGGTGATTTCGATCGAAGAAGGCATCGGTCACGGTTCTGCACGTTCGATTGCAAACTATCATCTACTGAACGGGCTAGATTCATGTGCCGAACTTTTTGAAAAATTTGGCGGACATGCGGCAGCCTGCGGTTTTTCTATTAAAGCCGAAAACATTGACAAGTTACGTAAAAAAATCAACGAACATGCGGCAAAGGCTTTATCCGATGAAGATTTGATCGGAGAAATCAGAATTGATGCTGTAGTTTCTTCAGAAACCCTGGATTTGCAATTAGTTAGTGAACTTAAACAACTCGAGCCTTTTGGTCAAGGGAACCCCAAACCAAAGTTTTTGACCAAAGGATTATTTTTATTAGACGAACCGTTTGTGATGAAAGAAAAGCATCTCAAACTCAAGCTTAAAGACAACCAGGGTAAAAAGTTCGAAGCTGTCTGGTGGGACGGAGTAGAAAAATCTTCGGAGCAAACTTTAGCGCGCCAAGTAGGCATCGAATTAGTTTATTCGCCCGAAGCAAATTCATGGCAGGGAAATACCCGCTTGCAATTGGTGGTTGAAGATTTAAGAGTTACGGATTGATAAAAAAGTGTTAAAATCTCGTTATTATGGAATTAACTAGAAAGTGGCAAGAAGTAATCGAAAACCCGCTTTTGCAAAATCTTCCATTTAAGATTGAACTCAATAAATTTGGACAAATTTTAATGAGTCCGGCTTCAAACTGGCAGGGGATGATGAAAAACAAGGTTGGTCGGTTAATTGAAGTTAATCGCCAAGATGGAGTCATTATAACTGAATGCTCAATTTTAACCAGTGAAGGGGTAAGAGTTGCAGATGTGGTTTGGGCTTCAGACCTTTTCATTGCAGAATTTGGCTTTAAAACTCCGTATCCTAAGGCTCCAGAAATTTGTGTTGAGATAAAATCACCCGCTAACAGTAAAGCTGAAATGGAAGAAAAAGTTCGTTTATATCTGGAAAAAGGTGCCTCAGAAGTTTGGATTGTCTCTGAAAAAAGCAAAGTAATTTATTTCACTCACACCGGTCAGATTAAAGCATCAAAAATTGTCAAAAACTTTAAGTTATAATGTCGCAAAATTTAGCCCAAAAAAGAATAAATTTGATGGATGTCCGGGCCAATTTACCCAAGATTTTTGGTGGGTTGGCGATTATTGGGTTAATTGGAGCCGTGATTTGGATCGGATATTCTTTTTTAAGTCCGAAAAAACCGGATTTTGTCTTGAAAGGGAGAGAAATTCAGCTTTCCAAAGATGTCGAAGCAGTGATCAATGGTTATGAACGGCGGGAAACTGAAGGCGAATTGATTAAGTATTTTATTAAAGCTGATAAAGCCACCCTCTTTTCCGACAAACATCAGGAATTGGAAAATGTTTATCTCGAAGTCTTTGACGAAAAAGGGGAAAAATTTGACAAAATTTCGGCAAATCACGCAATTTTTGTTCCTGATGCGGCCAATTCAAAACTTTTCAACGCTGTTTTTAGTGGGAATGTAGAGATCGAAACGCGTGATACTTTACGGGTTAAGGCCGAAAAAATTACATATTCGCGTGAAACTGAAACTGCCGAAACCGAAGACAAAGTTGAATTCTATCGTGACAATATCTCCGGCAAATCTTTTGGCGCGATTGTTTTAGTCAAAGAAAAACGACTGGAGCTCCTGAGGGAGGTTGATTTATCCATCACGGAGGAAAATGACATCAAAAATGCCCGAATTACGGCCGGAACAGCGGTGATCGAGCAAGATACTCAGATTGCCAACTTTGAACAGGACGTAAAGGTTGCGATCACACCAATTAATGCACCCCGGACGGATGCTCAGGCGGACAAAATAACTGCTTATTTTTTCAATAAAAAGATTGAAAAACTTGAGTTAAACGGTAAGGTCGTGGTTACTCAAGGCCCTTCCAAAGTTCAGGCCGAGGCGGCGACGGCATTTTTTGAAAATCAACTTAAAAAGATTGATTTACGAGAAAATGTTGAGATTGAAAGTTCCGCAGACGGCAGATCTACCAAGGCCCGGGGCAAAAAAGCCACTGCATTTTTTGGTAACGGATTTGAAAGAGCCGAATTGAGTGAAGCAGTCGAAATTGATTCAACCAAGACTGGCGAAAATCCCACCAAAATTCGTGCCCAGGTAGCGATTTACGATAAAATTGCCGACAAATTTGAACTCAAAACCGGGGTCGAAATAATAACCTCACCGGATAATCAGCCAACCGTTATTCATGCGGCGGCGGCTGTTTACGAACAGTCAATCGGCAAAATATTTCTCACCGGCGGAGCGGATATTACGCAGGGCAATGATTTAATCAAAGGAGATTCGCTAACTGCTCAGCTTTTTCCTGATAAAAAGTTAAAAAATGCGTTTGCTGATGGAAATGCCTATTTGAGACAAGTGACCCCGGATCGCACAACCGAAGTTTCGTCCAATCAGTTGACAGCTGATTTCAACCAAAATCAGCAGATTCTCAAAGCCGTAGTTAAAAATAATGCCCGGGTTTTAATAATTCCCGTGAAACCCGATGAATTTACCAGAGTTTCGCTGTCGTCTGCTACAATTCTTTTAACCTTTCGCCCGGCAAATAATGCCAGTGTTTTGTCTCAATTACAGACTGATGGACGCACAACCATCAATTTGAACGCCCCATCCAATAACCCAAAAGCGGCCAATAAAAGACTTACGGCTGATAGCGTGAAAACGACACTGAGCGAGAATGGTAAAGATTTGCAAAAGGCCTCTGCGATCGGAAACGCTGAACTTTATATTGAGCCGCACCGGGCATCGCCCGATAATTACAAAACTATGGTCACTGCCGCTCGCTTTGATTGTGATTTTTATGATTCGGGAAACAACGCTAAATCATGCATCGCAAATAATAAGGCAAAAGCGGTGATGACTCCTTCGGTCTCGGGGCGTGATACACGGACGCTTACGGCCGGCAATTTAATTGCAAATTTTGATCGAAATACGCAGGATGTCGAAAGGTTTGAGGCGAGCGGAAACGTTAAGTTTAACCAGGCTGACCGCCACGGACTGGCAACTCAGATGACCTATACCGCTCAGGATGAGGTTGTCCGATTACGGGGCGGGGAACCAACTGTTTTTGATGCCCGGGCGCGGGCCAAAGCAACTGAAATAGACTGGGATACCAAAAATCAAAAATCGTTTTTGCGCGGCAAAGTTTCGACTACCTATTACAGTCAAAAACAAACTAACAACGCGACTCCTTTTACGGCCACCAATTCGCCGGTTTATTTAACCGCCGAACAAGCAAACTTTGACCATCAAAGCGAAGTCGGTATTTACACCGGAAATGCACGCGCCTGGCAAGAGAATAATTATGTCAGAGCTGACGAATTATCTGTTTTTCCAAAAGAACAAAGATTTGTCGGAACCGGAAAAGTTCAAAGTCTGCTTTATAATCTGAAACGGAAAGAGAACGGTAAAATATCTAATCAGCCTGTTTTTGCGTCTGCGGAAGTGATTACTTATAACGATTCCCAAAAGCATTTGCGGTATGAAAATAAGGTGGACATTCGTCAGGGAAATGAACGGATCCTGAGTGGCCTGGCTAATATTTATTTGGCTGAAAATAATGAAGTTAAGCAGACTATTGTCGAAAATGAGGTGATTATTACCCAGCCCAATCGCCGGGTTCGCGGTACCTGGGCGCAATACACCACCTCGGACGAAACAATTATTTTGCGTGGGAATCCGGCCATTGTCGAAGACGCGCTTCAAGGAACAACCCAAGGCAGTCAGTTAACGGTGGCTCTGAAGGAGAATCGGGTCGTAAATCAAGGCTCAACCCAGCAGAATGGTAACGGCCGCACCCGCACCGTCTATAAAGTTAAAAATCAGTCATGATTTTTTTCGGCCAAAATCCGTAGATCAGGCTTTTAACTAACCGTGGTCAGTTGAGGGCTTTTGGAAAGATTAGGGCAAATAATAAACAATCTAACGCTTATTTTCGGCAAGAAAATAATCAGGTTTGAAAAATTTTTCTGCGTTATTTGATTCGGGTGTAATTAAAAGTGTGACTTTTCAGGCGAAAAATGAGTAATTCTTGTGAGAGTTGAGTGTTGCCTGACTTGAGCGGGGGCAGAGCCGCCCTTCCTCACCTGTCATTTGTGTGAGCTGGTCTTTTGCCTCTTTTACTTGAGTTCAAGCTGAAGATTGACCACTCAACTAAAAGAAATTGGCAGTCGGGAAGGGTTGTTCTACGCCCGCTTTTCTCAGGCTGAGTCACACTTTTAATGACATCCTTGCAAGATAAAAGCGAGACGATTGTAGCCTAATCGCCCCGCCATTTGGTTTCGATTATCGGAATTGCACCGATTTCCTTTCGATTGATATTCGAATGCTCTACTTGATGAGCTAAATCGTGACGATTATTTAGAATTCGACGACGTTTAATGTCGGTTTTTAGGTCTGAGTGTTACCGTTCTACCATTGAACTACGTCCGCATAAATAAGAAAATGGAGCGCGGACGACAGGAATTGAACCCGTAACTGTAACAATTTGACCGACAATTTGAGACGAATTCAAATCGTATTTTTAACTTCTTGGAATAATTTCAGCTTTATAGTTTCACTCGTTCTCGACGAGTGCGTTTACCCTTGCGCCATCCCGCCCCAAAATTTTTGGCGGGAGCAGGATTCGAACCTGCACGAAACTTTTTTTCAACTTTAACTATCAGCTTTAGCTTGTCCAAGTTGAGCCTAATGGCTCAAGTGAAAGATTACCCGAAAGTAATCCCTCAATCAACCATTACGCAAAAATGTAATCCAAAATATCTGCGCCGACTTTCTTGTTTGGAGCTTCGACGCTATTGGCCTCTTCGCGGGCGGATTTGACCGCCTCTAAAACTCGTTCAAGTTTTTCGAGCAATTGGCGTTTGTCACCACGCGTAATGGCGCCCGAATGTTTAACTTGGTTCCAGTAACCGACCACCACATCTTTGGTAATCAATTGGGTTTGGGCCGGATGCTCTTTGGTTGCATCATACAGCACAATCGGTTCGGAAACTTTTTGAGTCCGGTGAGTTTTGAGTGAAGCAGTTTTATACAAACCCGAGGCCTGATCTTTTGCCCAATCATCCGCCTCGTCTAAAACGGGCAGTTTATCAACGAAGGTTCGCAAATCGGTTAGTTGTTTTTCCAAAAACAACAGATACGGAACAGGCACATCTTTGGCTAAGACATTTTCGCCGATTTTAATATCTGCTTTGGCCGTCATATTGGCAAAATCTTTGGTGGCTGTAATGTCCATTATTTCGGTGAAAAGCGTGCGGGTTTCGCCCAACACATCATCGGCCCGCATCACGACCTTTTTTTGTTCCGGCGGAAATTGTTCACCGCCTTCGTCCTTTGATTCGTAGGTTTTGTTAAAACCATAGTAAAGGTCAGGTTTTTGCGAGTTTTTGTGTAGTTCGGTAATGGCCGAATAGATGCGGTTTTTGGCGCCTTTTTCGATGGCGATTACCTGATTACTTATGTTTCGCTCAAAAAAAAAGCGAGTTACAAGAAATGAGTTGAGTTGTTAAACTCAATCTATGATTGAACATCAAGTAGGAAGTTTGCAGGTTGAGAGAATCGATGACATACCATTATTGATTGCTATTTTATATCG
>JANOEF010000380.1:0-4859 GCA_031413075.1 Acidobacteriota bacterium
GTGAGTTTTCCGAACTGTAATGTTTGTTGGTGTTTGGAGATGATTTTTGCACTGAAAAAAATTCTAAACCGAAAAACTACGATTCTTTTGTTGAGCGTAGTTTTTTTCTTTGGATCTGTCTCAGACGCGGCAGCCCAAAAGAAATTCAGTAAATCGTATCCGGCTACCAAGAATGTCCGCCTTGAATTGAGCAATCGAGAAGGAACCGTCATTGTCGAAGGCTGGGAAAAGGACGAAGTTCGCATTACGGCCAATCTCGAAATGCCGGCAGCTACTCTTGTCCCGCAAAATTTGAGCGGACGAATTGTCATCAATCTGAGAAAAGACAACCAGGGCCGCGACGAAGTGGGAAGCGTCAATTTTACTATCAAAGTTCCCTATACATCTTCGGTTGACATCGAAACAATGGTGGGAAATCTGAGTGTGACCAATGTCAGCGGCGGCTCAGTGCGGGCCAATATTACTGCCGAAGGCGACATTACTTTAACTAATATTGATGCTAATTCGGTTTCAGCAGAAAACGGGATCGGCGACATCTTTTTTGACGGCGACATCCAAGCCGGCGGAAATTATCGCTTTAACTCGATGCGCGGCAACATCAATCTGCGGATTCCGTTTAATGCCTCATTTCGACTGATCGCCACCGCCCCGTCCACCCGCAATATCTCGCTCGGTTCATTTGCCAACACCAGATTTCAATATGGCGATGGTCGTCGGGTCATCGGAAGTGTCGGCAACGGAAGCGCTAACCTGGTCGTTACCAATCAGCGCGGAAGCATCTCTTTTATTGCCCGTTAAAAAAATCGTTCACTTTCCCCGAAAACTGTTATAATCAGTTTGGCTCTCCTGTGGTTTAACAATCCAAAACACTTCTAATAATTCAAAAACACAATGAACAAAAAAATCTTAAATCTATCCGTTATTTGTCTTTCGATGCTTATTTTTTCAAGTTTCGGTTTGGCGCAAGCCTTCAAACGAACCACTTATAAAACTGAAACGCTTGAGTTCGGGGTCGGCGGAACGGTGACGGTGATCGGTGCGCCGACGGGTTCAATCACCATTGAGGGCTGGGACAAAAATGAGGTTGAGGTGTCGGCCGAAGTTGAACTTCAAGCCGCCAGCGAAGCTGATTTAGCCGAACTCGCCAAAGTCAACACCTTTGTCATTGACGAAGATTTTGGTCATATTCGAATTGTCTCGGTCGGAACTCACGACAAAGATTATATGAAACGGACGGCGAAAAAATTTCCCAAAAAATTGTTCGGGTTGCCGTTCAAGGTTGATTACAAAATAAAAGTGCCTAGATATTGCGATTTGGACATCAGTACCGGAAAAGGTGCTTTGAATCTTTCAAAAGTCGAGGGCTCGATGCAGATCAAAGCAATGGAGAGCAATGCTGTGCTGGATTTAATCGGGGGAACGATCAATGCGACTTTCGGCAGCGGAAACGTAGATGTCAAAATCAATACCCGTAGCTGGCGCGGCCGTCAAGCCGCCGTTCAACTCGCCTCGGGCACGCTCAATGTCCAGTTTCCCAACAATATGAACGCCGAAATTGACGCTTCAATCCTGCGCAGCGGAAAAATCGAAAATTCATTGCTCGCCCTTAAACCGCGGAACCGTTCAAAATTTAGTGAAACCTCAATGCTCGCCAAAGCCGGAAGCGGCGGAGCCCTGCTTTCTTTTTCGGTCGGTGACGGGACATTGAAAATGAGTAATTGGTAAAGGTTCAAGGTTCAAGGTTCAAGGTTCAAGGTTCAAGGTTCAAGGTTCAAGGTTCAGAGTTCAGAGTTCAAAGTTCAAAGTTTAATTTGTAATTTGGAAGGTGATAGGTTATTTTTTCTTATCACTTTCCATTTTTATTTGAACTTTTATGACAATTAAATCAGACCTTTGGCTCCGACGGATGGCTGAAGAAAACCAGATGATCAGTCCTTTCCTGTCCGAACTCGTGCGCGAGGCCGAAGGCAGAAAAATAATCTCGGCCGGTTGTTCAAGTTATGGCTACGATATGCGTCTGGCTGATGACGGATTTCGGGTTTTTACCCCGGTTCACCGTTACGAAATTGATCCCAAACGCTTTGATGAAGGTTCGTTGTCCGAACCGCCTCTGCGCGAATCTGATGACGGCGCCCGTTACTACCTTCTCCCGCCGCACGCATATGGGCTCGGCGTGACGGTCGAAACTTTCAAAATGCCGCGTAATGTAACTGGGATCGCAGTTGGGAAGTCAACGTATGCACGGGCCGGGTTACTGGTCAATACGACCCCGCTCGAAGCCGGTTGGACAGGTCGGCTGGTGGTCGAAATTGCTAATCTCGCCAATTTACCGCTGCGGGTTTATGTCAATGAAGGCGTCGGGCAAATTCTCTTTTTTGAATCGGACGAAGATTGTGCGGTTTCTTACAGCGATCGGGGCGGCAAGTATCAAGGGCAATCCGGCTTAACCTTTGCAAAAGTTTGAGTTTATTAATCCGTTTAAGACTCAAAAAAACTTGCTTTAATGAAGTAAAAAGCGTTAAGATAAAGTTGAATTCCAGTAGAGAAGTTTTAAGTCAGTTAGAAATTCGGGGTTCACGTTTTAGATACTTAAAACTGTGACAGAAAATCCTTTAACTTTTCTAAAATACGGAGGTGATTTTTGTGCTATACGCTTTAGTTACTTTAATCTCGGCGATTATTGCTGTTTGGCAAATTTGGACTTATCTTTCCCAGAAAGGTGACAACGTCAGCCAAATTCCAATTATTATCGGCATAATCAGTGCCATCATCGCAATTGTCTGCGGAGCGTTATTCCTTTCCAGCAGAGTTAATAAAACAGAAGAAATTCATATTACTGAATAATCTGGTTTTAAGTTTTATTCAATGAGCAATGTAGTTTATTTGCTCATTGAATTTTGACCAAAATTTTTGGTGTGTCTGCCTTACGCTTCGCTGTTAACTTTCCCGCGTCTCAAAAAATACAAAACAATCCCGCTCACCATCGCTAAGACAACTGCCAGAATTTGACGATAATCCACCTCGGGATCGCTCAGAGTGGCAAATAAAACAATTGCCGCAAAACCCGTCGGAGCGATAGTAATCAGAATTAACAAGACCCAACCACCTTTGATCTTAAATGGACGATTCATCTCCGGCTCTTTTTTTCGTAAAACTAAAAGCGCAATAAACTCAAGCACTAACGCCGCCGAATAGAGCAAAATATCAATCACCACCAGTTTACCGAACGGGAGGGCGCAAAAAATCAGCGAAATCGTGCAGGATAACAGCAAAGCATTAGTTGGAACGCCGGTGTCTGGCGAAGTTTTTGCCAGAATCGAAGGTAACCAACCATCTCTGGCTAAAACAAAAGGCATTCGGGAAACATAAAGCAGTTGCGAATTAAACAACGACCAGGCCGAAAGCAGGGCAGCCATCGCAATCAATAATCCGAGCCATTCTCCGCCAATCATCGTTGCTAACGCCGGAAACCCGGCAGATTCGTTCCAAATTGAGGCGTCTGCCGTAATACCGATGCCAATAAAAACGGGTAACAGATAGGCACAGATAGTCAAAGGCAAAGTTGCCATCAATGCCCTGGGATAATTTTTCTCGGCATTGTTGACCTCACCGGCAAAGGTCGAAACATTGTCCCACGCTGAATAATTCCAAAGGACAGTGGCTAATCCGATCGCAATCAGTCCGGCTGGCGGAAGATTGCCGAAACTGGACTTCATGGCTTCCCAACTGTTGCTCAACGAATGAGGTTGACTAAATCCGAAAATAACCAGCAGAGCAAACGGGAGCAGCACCAGCAAAGCATTAAACATGGCATTATTGCCCACCGCTTTCGCTCCGCGCCAGTTGACGGCTAAGGCTACCACGATCATCCCGGCGGCAATGCCCCAACGCATAAAAAATGTCTGCCAACCGGATGAGCCATCCGGGTCGAGAGCTAGCTGCGGAAAGAAAAAGGCCAGGTAATTGACAAATAAAACCGGATATATGGCCATATCAACCGCCGTGTAACAAACCGTCCACCAACCCTCCTGAACACCCCAAAAATTTCCTAAACCGCGCTTGACCCAAACATAATAACCGCCTTCTTCGGGCATGGCGCTCGACAATTCAGAAACCATCAGGGCAATTGGCAAACTCCACAGGAGGGGAGTTATTAAAATCAGAAGTATCGCCAGACCGGCCCCCATTTTTCCGACCAGCGGTTCAATGCCGAAGGCTCCGCCCGAAACCGTAAAAAAAATCACGCAAACGAGGGCTAAAAAATTCAGTTTACGGGCCGACGGAATCAAATTTGACAAGGAATCCTTAACCGTCTCGCCTAACTTCTCGGTTGTTTGTTCAACCGTTAAATCCTGTGCTGTCTCCAATAGTTTATTCCTTTATTTAGTTGAAATTATAGTTAAATTTCGATTGATTGATTGGATTTTTACATAAATGTTACAAATCTAAAAACTAAAAAACACTTTTCAAGATGAAAAAGCAAAAAATAAGAGTTATAATGTTGACTAAAATTTCAAGATTCGCAAAATCTGAATTTTTTAGAGAATTAGGGAAATATGCCAAAAATAGCAGATATTCAAGAAACACCAAATCCAAATGCGGTCAAATTCATCCTGAAAGAACCCGTTAGCCACGGAACTTCGCATTCATTTAAGTCAATTGCAGACTCCGAGAACGACATTCTGGCCAAGTCAATTTTTGATGTGGTTTTCGGGCGACCTGTTTCTGGGAGTGAAAGTGCGCGTGGCCCACGGGAGTGAACACTCGCGGGAACAGGTGTGGATGCTTCGAGTGCCACGACTAACGCAGTGCCGTTTGCGCCGCGTGCGCCGCATGCGCATCAATAACGGCCTGCGCGG
>JANOEF010000381.1:0-6440 GCA_031413075.1 Acidobacteriota bacterium
CACCATTCTTGAGTTGCGCGGCATTGTCGGTACCACGTTCGCCGGCTCCGTGGAAAAAGACGACCAGGGGATACTTTTTGGCAGCGTCGTAATTCTCGGGCTTGAGCAACCGGTAGTGACCTCGGGGCACCGGGTTCTTCAATTAATTCAACTCTCCCGTTTAACAGATACGGTTCATATAGCGGAACTTCGATGGCAACGCCGCATGTCACAGGTGGAGCAGCTTTATATGCCGCCAGATTCCCGGGAGCGGGAGCGGGAGCCATTAGAAACGCTCTCCTATCATCTACCATTCCCACCCCTTCGCTAAACGGAAAAACCGTAACAGGCGGAAGATTAAACGTCGGCGGATTCTAAGAATAGCCCTTTTATTATTCTGAACAGGGAGTTTGTGAAGATTGTCTTTGCAAACTCTTTCTTTTTAACTCAACTGAACTGTTCCAGTTTTTAGAAAAAAGGATTCTTAAAACCGAAAGAAAAATGATTTATTCGAACAGTTAAAAATCCGCCGTCTCAAACAGATATTTTGGGTTTTATTTTTTACTTTTCGAAAAGTTGTCCAACTGTTTGTCGTGATTTTCCAAGGATTCTCACTTTTTCAAATATTTGACCATTGAGATGCAGGTGCCATCGTCCACCTGTTCAAACTTTACCTCGTCCATCAAGGTCCGCATCAGTTTTAATCCCCATCCGCGCCGGCCATCGGTCGGCTCAATAGTTGTCACCGGAATGATTTTGTCGGACGGGATTTTTATTCCGCGATTTGAAATGGTGATGATAATTTTGTCGTCCTCGATCGTAAATTTTTGATAAATTTTGCGGTCGGGACTGTGCGAATGTTCGGAGGCATTGATGCAGGCTTCGACCAGCGCGGTTTTGATTTGGTTGATGGCTTTTGGAGAAAAAGCGTGCCGCCGGGCAATTTCTTCGATGGCATGGGCGGCAATCATCTCGGTATCATCGCCCATCGGAACGACCATTTCGTATTCGTTAGCTTTGAGCCGTTCTTTGACCAAATCTTCGGCCTTGAGCTGTTTAACCAAAAACTCAACCTGTCGCCGGCTGGAGCCGAAGGCGCGACGATCCCGCAAAATTTCGATAGCTTCGGGCGAAAAACCTTCGGGCGTGATCAGCCACATCTGATAGTTGATAAAATTACACATGAGCGCCACCATCTCCAGCCGGTCACACCAAAATTCGGTCAGTTCGCGCGAGGCTTCGAGTTTTGAATCAAGTTCCGCCGTAATCCAGACGACCTCGCTTTCGTCCGTATAATTTCCGGTCTCAAAACCAAGCGCGACGGCGGAACGATTTTCCTCGGTGAATTGATTTAACGGTGGATAAAATGCCGCACAGTTCGCGGTATAGACAATCTGCGGCAGATTGATGGTTGCTTTTTCGGCGGCTAAAGATTCGATAATTTCGTCTGTTTCCGCGCCTTTGTGAAACTCTTTGAAACTGGCATAGTCCAATAAACTCTGAGGAATCGGTTGACAATTAAACACCGCTAAAAGTTCGCGTAATCCAATCGCGGACGAATTTCGATAAAAGCGTGTCATCGTCATCGGGGCTCGTTTGAGCGCGTCCGCCAACATTTTTCCAACCGTCAGAGCCCGAATTTGGCCCATAATTTCCAGTTCATAGCGAGTTTCAACATAATCGCTTAAAACCTGATTTTCGGTAAACTCAATCATTCCCGCATTGAGACGGACGATTTCGTGAACATTAAGGAGATGCAAAACCCTCTGAAATTCAGGGTTATCGAGATTCAGATATTTGGCCCAGGTAGCAAACGGCATTTTGCCTTCTTCGCCGGCCAGAAGTTTCAAGATCTTTCGCTGAGTTTCTAAATCCGGCGCGATCTCATTAAAAATCGTATCGTAAATTTTGCCGATTCTCCCGCCGAGCAATGAATCAACATAAATCTGTTCAACTTGCTGAAAACTATCTAAATCGGAGCCGCAGGCTTGCGCTGAATAAAATATTGAGTTGATCAGCTGGGGGTTTCCGCGAAACTGTTGGACAATTAAATCTCGCGTTTGGTCATTGATTCTGACCTGCATTTTCTCCGCCAGACTTTCCGCCAGCAATCCTGAATCCGAATCCGAAAGTGCATTAAGCCTAAGAATGTCAGTCTTTTGCAGTTTAGTCCGGCCGCTCTGCGCGGTGTTTAAAACATACCGTCGGCGTCCCGCTAAAACAAACGGAGCCGGTGAACGCTCATAAATTTCTTTTAGTTCATCCGGTAGATTCAATTCACCGGTTCCACTTTCGATTTCCTCAAAATTGTCGAACATCAAAAAAGGTTTAACGCCGTGAGCCTGTGCCCGATGCGGTGCGCTCAGGGCTTGCCTGACGAAAGAACGTTCATCTTTGAGCGGGCTGTTGATTCCGCAAACCGAAATCAGACGATCAACCCAAACTGCATCGGCCGGACCGGCAAGTTCTGAAAGTTCGCAGATATCGGGGGCCGAAGCCAGGATTTTGGCATCGTGGCGGCGAAAGGCCACCGTTTGAAGCAAAAAAGATTGGAGAAATCGGCGGGCAACCTGCTCGGACGTTTTATCATTTTTGGAAAAGGCAAAATAGATGGGAATAATTTCACCTTGTTCGTAAAAAAGCTGATCATAGATTTGGCGCAACAGTTCGGAAAGACCATTGCCGGAGGCCGACAAAATGAGCATCCCATTGACCTTTGAGCCGCCTTTCGCATGCCGCAAAACTTCATCCAACTGCTCTGTTCGGCCGATGAAATCAGTTGCTGCCAATGAGCTCAAAATCTTTTCTCTTTTAACTTCCGGTGATTCCATTCTTTCTCAATTACTAATTACGAATTACGAATTACGAATTACCAATTACCAATTACGAATTACCAATTACCAATTACTAATTACCAATTACTAATTACCAATTACCAATTACCAATTACCAATTACCAATTACCAATTACCAATTACCAATTACCAATTACCAATTACCAATTACCAAAATTTACGCTAAATTCTCTTTTCGATACACCTCAACCCGATTTCTATCATTTATTTTGGCTTGATAGAGAGCTTTATCGGCCGCAGCGATTAAGTCTTTTGCTACACAAAGCTCGGCACTACAACTGGCGAGGCCAATGCTGACCGTCACTTGGCGATTCGGAAATCTGGTCTTTTCAACTTTTTCGCGCACCCGTTCGGCAATGGTTAAACCTTCTTTCAAATTTGTCTGGGGCAAGAGAATAGAAAACTCTTCGCCTCCGTAACGGGCGGCAATATCGGCCCCGCGCAAGGTTGCTTTGAGACATTGTCCGACTAATTGGAGAGCCTTATCGCCCTCGGGATGTCCAAAGGAATCGTTATACGATTTGAATTCGTCCACATCAATCATCATAAAACTCATCGGATACCCGTGACGTTGTGAACGGCTGATCTCTTCGGCCAGACGAACTTCCAAATATCGCCGATTGAGTAGTCCGGTCAAGCTGTCAGTCATCGAAAGCTCTTCAAATTCACCCGCTTTTCGGATCAGAGAAATGCGGTCGAGCGCAATTGCAATCTGCGGTGCGAGGGTGTGCAAAATCTCTAAATCCTTTTCATCATAACTACTTCCGTCAATTTTGTCGGTCAAATTAAGAACCCCGATCTTTCGACCGCTAATCGTAATCGGATAGCTGATAAATGAATTTGTTTTATATTTCCAATCAGCCGGAGCCGGTAAAATGCCTGATTCTGTCAAGTTTTTGACGACCAGCGGCCGCCCGCTTCGCAAAACGTTATGCGCGACTTTTTCACCGAGATTAGCTTGCCCTTTGATGACATCCGCCTTGCTTCCGACGGCGGCTTTGAGAATAAAATCTTCGGATTGGTCATCAAAAATGAGGAGTGAACCGCGTTCCGCCTGCATTAGTTCGGCTGAATACTGCGCCAAAACTGTCCAAAAATCATCTGCATCAATCTGTTTCAGAATCGAATTTATTTTTTGAGTCGCTTTGGTCAGCCAGGTTTGACGTTCAATCTCTTCGCGCAGACGCAAAATTTCGAGTTCCGAAGCCACGTGACGCACAAAACGGGCGATTTGACGTTTTTTGGAATTTCCTGAGAGTTCGTCCCCGATGGCGAGTGCGCTCCGGACTGTTCCGCTAATAGCAATCGGAAAGAGGTTGATTTTTTGCAAAGATTCGACTTTATCAGTAGTTTTACGCTCGCGTAGTTCAAGCGAAGTTTCTTTTTGAAAAACTTCGGTCAGGCGCGAATCCGAAGCCGAAATGCCGATCTGAATCTGCTGCCCCTTAAAATTCCCGACCGCCCAAATACTTTCTAACAGATCTTTGTTATTTTCGAGCCAGGTCAGATTTTCGAGCCGATATCGTTTGGCTAAAAATTTGGCGACCGAGATACAGGCTTCGGCATAACTCAAATTCAGTAATGAACTGAAAAGCGCGCGCCAAACCGCCAGTTCCTCCAATTCAGCCGTGTTTTTTTCAGCCGATTGGACGATGGCCAACTGCTCCTGATTTTTATGCAGCTGCTCGATCAGTTCTGAAATTTCGTTGATCGGAACGGGAACCGCACTCTCTTTTTCAATCGTTTCAGATTCGTTTTGTCCGAACTGCAAAAACAATTCCCGGTCTTCGTCACTTAAATTTTCTAACCGCCCGGACAATTGTTCAATCTCGCGCTCGGAACTCGAGAGCAACACATTTCTGAAAAACTCGGATGGCGGAAATTGTTTCCAATCTCCGTCAATCGCTCTTTGAGTTGCCTTTCGATAGTCATTCGAATGTAAAAAGCTTCGCCCCGTAATAGCTACAAGTTGTTTATTTTCTCCTATTTCAAGCGGGACAGCCTGGTAAAACAAACCGGCATGACATTGATTTGAAATAGTTTTACCGGCTTCGGTAGCTTCCGCAAAAGCTTTTCCGCAAAACATCGCACACTGCCCCGAAAACTCCGCCGAACCGTTTAAAACTTCGCAAATTGAATTATTGTTGACTTTTGAAACAGTCGCCGAATCATCCACCACGACCAAGGCCAACCCACTCTGAGAAGTGAGTTTTTCTTGTAGTGATTCCCAAGTTTTTTGTGTCTGTTGGCGATCTTTTACCATTCAATTTCGATTGACTTAACGATTTTTCGCTCAAGAGTAGAAACTCTCAATCCCCCCTCGTTTTCAATAAAAAATAGAAAAATCGAAGAAGTTTTTTTGATGAATAATTATGACACAGAATCTTTGGGGATTTCTATTTGTAAAAAATATAAACGGCGAAAGGATAGGAGGATACATGTTAAGATGTGAAACATCAATTATTTACGCTTCTTTGACCAAAAAATTTATTTTGTGGTTTCAACCGGGCAAACCTCGAAACAATATTTTTTCCTGACCCGATTTGATTATTTCAGTTACGAAGATTTCTCGAATAATTCAAGTAGCCGATCGCGGTAATTTCGGCTCAGAGTCAGTTCCGCTCCGGTTTTGAGCATCACGGTATAATCACCGCTAAAGAGCGGACTCAGTTCTTTGATGCGGTCAATATTGACCAGAGTCGAACGATGAATGCGTAAAAATTTATCAGGATTAAGTTTGGCTTCTAAACCATTCATTGTTTCGCGAATCAGATGTCCTTCGCGCCCGACATGTAGTTTGGCGTAATTTCCCGCCGCCTCGATCCAATCAACTTCTTCGGTCCGCAGAAAAAAGACTCGTCCCACCGTTTTCACTACCAATCGTTCCAAATACTTTTTATTAGTGGTCAGATCTGCCAGCAATGAGGCCAGACGCTCATCTATTTTACCGGTTTGGGTTTTCTCAATTTGTTCCCGGGCCCGTCCAACCGCACGTTTGAATCGCTCTCGATTAAAGGGTTTGAGTAAATAATCCAGCGCGTGAACATCAAACGCCTGAATCGCATATTGGTCAAAAGCCGTCACAAAAATAATGACCGGCACTTTTTTCAAAGCGATTGATTGAACGGCTTCGAACCCCGTCATTTCCGGCATTTGGATATCCAAAAAGACCAAATCAGGCTGATTTTCGTTGATAAAGGCGGCGGCCTCCGCCCCGTTTCCGCATTCACCCACGATTTCGATCCCACTTTCGTCGTGCAGCATCCGTCTCACCCGGTCACGGGCAATCGGTTCATCATCAACTATTAATGTCTTAATTTTCATCGGCGGCTTGAAAAGGGATGGTCAAATTAAGCGTCACTCCGCCTTTTTCGCTCGGCAAGATCTCAAACTTATGTCTGATGCCGTAAAGATGTTTGAGCCGTGATTTGGTATTTTTTAAACCGACCCCTTCGGGAATCGCGGAAATATCAGTATTGCTCAAACCGATGCCGTTATCAGAAACGCTGAGGTGCAAATCTCCGTTGTTTCGTTTGGCCCCAACCTTGACTGTCCCCCCTTGCGAAAGCGGCGCAATCCCATGTTTAATGGCATTTTCAACCAGGG
>JANOEF010000382.1:0-6596 GCA_031413075.1 Acidobacteriota bacterium
CGCTAACCTATTTTGAAAATTGGTTCGCAAAATGCGACCCAAATGTGGGGTGGATTAACCGGTACAATGAATCTCGGTTAGATCAGCCGGCATCGGCGGGCATCCCTGCCTGCACGTGGCGGAGCGACGTCAAAGTGTTGAGATCAAATCAATTTGAGTTTCAGTTGGTAGTTGGTAGTTGGTAATTCGTAATTGGTAATTCGTAATTCGTAATTCGTAATTCGTAATTCGTAATTCGTAATTCGTAATTGAAATGGATTTTAACCGTAAATTAAAACTGATGGAAGATTTTTTTGAAAATTTTGTCCTGGCCGGCGTTCGAAGCTTAACTTTTTGTTGAGCCGTTACGCGAGTTCGGCCAAATACTTTTTAATAGTTGTCTCAAGCCCTAAATAGATCGCGTCGCAAATGATGGCGTGCCCGATTGAAACTTCGGCCAGATTTTCAATATGAGACCGATAAAATCTCAGATTATCAAGATTTAAGTCGTGTCCGGCGTTAATGCCTAAATTTAGTTGATTGGCAATCTTAGCACCTCTCAGATGTGGTTCGATGGCTTTTTGCGGGTCGAGGTAGAATTGTTCGGCAAATGGTCCGGTATAAAGCTCGATCCGATCCGCACCGACCATTTTGGCACCTTCCACCATTTTTTCATCCGGATTGAGAAAAAGTGCGACTCGAATTCCCTTTTCTTTGAGTTTTCCAACAGTTTCAGAGAGAAAATTTTTGTCGTTGACGGTATTCCAACCGTGATCAGAGGTCAGTTGGTTCGAGGCATCAGGGACTAAAGTGCATTGGTCCGGAATGACGTCCAGAACCAACTCCAGAAAGCGTTGATCCGGGAACCCTTCAATATTATACTCGGTGGTAACTATCTCTTTTAACGGCCGCACATCCGAATACCTGATGTGTCGTTCATCCTGGCGAGGATGAACTGTAATTCCCTCTGCGCCAAATTTTTCGCAATCTTTGGCAATTTGGATTAAATTTGGTTGATTTCCTCCCCGGGAATTTCGCACAAGTGCATATTTATTAATATTTACGCTTAATCTGGTCATATTTTTTTGATGGTTGCTTGTAACTCTTGCACCAACAAAAAAAATTGTAACAGAAATTGGGCGTTCACTTGTAGTGTCTAAACCCAATTAACACTTTTTGGATTAAACCAAATCGCCTTCAAAAATTGCAGCCAAAATCCACAGGTCCATCTGAACTTAGGAACGTGCAAAAAATGAGTTATAACGATTTAGTTTTGTCATCGAAGATGACCAACACTGGCTTTCGCCGCGTAGTGAGTATCGCTAAGTTAGTACAAGAAATTAAAATGTTGCTTCTTCGAGGTTTTCATCCTGATTTATCTTTTTTTTAGAGACTTTTTTGGTGGGCTCTTCTTTGATGATTGGCGGCGGTTCTGAAAACGGGTCAAGGGTGAGCGGAAATCCTTCTTTTTTGAGGGTGTCAGAGATAATATTGGATAATAATTCTTGTTCAAATTTAGTAATTCCATAAAATTTTACCCCGACAGAGCTCCCAACTGCCCGATAAATCACCTTACAATGCAAAGGCAGGTGATTGTTGTTTGGCAGGATAAATTCGAGTCGGAAATCATCCTCCGCTGAGAAAAAATCTACCCACTCTATCAAACAACCGCCGATACTGAGCTGCTTGATCCAGACCTCGGTCGGCTCCCCTTTTTGAGGATTACGAAAAGCTGGAAGATCGAGAGAGAAGCGAAGATGTTGTCTGTTTTCGATTGACATTTTGGTTAAAAAGTATTGGTAGGTCTGTAACAAACGATTATTAAACCGTTAATTACAAATTATTTTACTTGTTTTTTTCCGATAAATGCAAGATGTTTTCAAAAATAAAAACGTCTGCTTCAAAACGAAACAGACGTTTTCCCGAAATTATTTGAAACCAGCTTAATTGGTGGCGGTTTCAGTTTTGGTGCAAACTTCTTCAAAAGCCGAAACTAAAGCCTGGGCTATTTGGAGCGGATGACGACCTTCGAGGTCGCGGCGTTCGAACATTTTGACGAGCTGACCGTCTTTCAAAATACCGATGGCCGGCGAAGAAGGGGCAACCCCGGTAAAATAATCTCGGGCGACATCCGTCGCATCAATATCAGCACCGGCAAAAACGGTAATTGATTTATCTGGTTTGGCCTCCGAGTTTTCCAAGGCCATGGCGATTCCCGGGCGAACTCCGCCGGCGGCGCAACCGCAAACAGAATTGACGATCACCATCAGCGTTCCTTTGGTATTTTCAACCGCTGACTGGACTTGTTCAGGCGTCTTGGTTTCTTCGATTCCGAGATTGGCTAACTCTTGTCGCATCCCGTGAATCATTATTTCTGGATATGGCATAATTTCCCTCTATTATTTCAAATGTTAAATTTCAGATTAATTTCAAACCTGACTTTTTTATAAAGTATCGTTTTTTGTCCGGCAATAGTCAAGTTTTGGATGATGAAAGTTGCCGGAACAGTTCT
Organism: Acidobacteriota bacterium; assembly: GCA_031413075.1. GTDB lineage: Bacteria > Acidobacteriota > Blastocatellia > Pyrinomonadales > Pyrinomonadaceae > JAIBCC01. The sequence continues at coordinate 2,492 of JANOEF010000382.1, forward strand.
TTGGTTTCATCACGGTTCAATTCTGATACTTGTTCCAATCGGAATCGCTGCAAAAATTTCCTGCATTTCTTCGTTCTTCAAAGCCATACAGCCAGCCGTCCAGTCTGCCTGACATCCGCCGCCGTGAATAAATATTTCACCGCCCAGTTTGGTCTTTTGCGGGGGCATTGATTTTTCGTTGATGGCTTTGACTATTTCGTCATATTCCGCCTGAGTTATTAAATCAGTTCTCAATCCGCGCTCTGCATCTTCAATGCTTGGATAACTTACGCCGATCGAGAGAAAAAATGCACTTTCGGGATTTTTGCCAAAAATATAAAAATCGCCTTCCGGAGTTTTCCCGTCTCCTTCGATTTCTTTGTCACCTTCGGGAGCGAAACCGAGCGAGATCGTGTAAGTTTTGACTAGTTTTTGATCATCAAAGACTTGCAATTGACGTTCTTTTTTTTTAACCACCAGGCTTGGTTTTTCGAGCACCGGTAATTCTTCGGTTTGAGCTGACACAAATAAGATGACTCCCGTTAAAATTGTAAAGATTGCGAAAACGATAACAAAGACTTTCTTTTTCATCAAACCTCCGAAAAGCGCTCTTCTCCGCTATTTTACCGATTACGCGGGATTTTTCAAGAAAATTATTCGGCAATTATACGGATTTGTCTGGGATCATCACCGTCACCTTTAATTTCTACCCGAAGCGTCCGACGTTGAAAAGTATAATCCTGGAGACGCTCAGACCATTCGATAATCACTATACTATTTTCATCCTCTAAAATTTCGTCCAGTCCAACCGCCCAAGCGGCATTCTGTTGAATCCGCCACAAATCAAGATGATAGACTGTAAATTTTGCATCATAGCGGTTGACCAGCGTAAATGAAGGTGAAGTTACCTCGTCAACCTCAAAATCCAGTGCGGATAAAATCCCTTTGGTGAGCAAAGTCTTTCCGGCTCCGAGTCCGCCTTCGAGTAAGATTACTTCCCCCCCATTTAATACCTTGCCTATTTTTTCGCCCAGATCAAACGTGTCGTCGGGGATTCGGCAAAGAAAGATCTCGGATTTTAGATTTTGGTTGGTAAGCTTTTCTTCAAAGTTTATCATGAGTTTAGCTGTCTTGATCGGCGTTTAATTTCTCGATCGCTTCCTGTAAGCATTGACGAACATCGGTGGCAGTCAACAATCTTTGGCTAAACTTTTCGGCGCCAATGTCACCCGCCAAACCTGCCAGATAGAGTGCGGCGGCCACTGCCTCAAACGTATTTTCAATATTCGCAACTTTTACAGCCGAGGTCTGAGCCAAAAAACCGGTGATGATTCCCGCCAATGTGTCGCCCGCTCCGGCCCGTGAGACACCCGCGTTTCCGGTCGGGTTGATAATTACCGTTCCATCGGGTTTCGCAATCAAACTCCGTTCACCTTTCAAAACCAGAATGACGTTGTATTTTTGTGCAAATTCACGAACTTCCGCGATTCTGTCGTCGCCGACTTCCCTTCCGAGCAGCCTCTCGAATTCGCCCAGATGCGGGGTTAAAACTAAGGGCAATTCGTCCGAGCCCTCAATATTAAAAGGCGAAAGTGCGTTTAATGCTTCAGCATCCAAAACCATCGGCGTTTTCCGATTTTCAACCGTTTCACAAATAGTTTTATGCGTGGCGCTATCGTTTCCCAATCCGCAACCAATCGCAATTACGTCAACTTTTTCCGCTAAAACATCAATATTTTCTAAAGTTTTGACGATGATTTCATCCGCAGTTTTTCGGGTCACAATTGTTTTGACCGATTTTGGAACAGCCACGGTGACCATTCCTGCTCCAGACACAAAACAAGCGTTTGAAACCAAGACGGCGGCCCCCGCATAATTTTCAGATCCCGAGATAATCAAAGCGGTTCCGCGATTCTTTTTGTAAGAATCATCTGTAACACGGGTTGATTCCAGCCATTTTAGAACATCTGCTTTTTCGGTCAGATAAACTTTCGATGGCGAGTTTTGAATCAATTCTTGAATCGAACCGATATTTGCGACGACCAACTCGCCATTCGATAATAGTAAATTGGCTGGTTTTGGGGCGGTGAAGGTAACGGTTAAATCTGCCGGGAAGCTCTCTCCAATTTTAGTTACAAGATCTGAATTTAGACCGGAAGGAACATCAACCGAAATATATTCGGCGTAACTAAGTTTATCTTTATTTTTCTTCAAATGTTTAATGACAGCTTTTACAACGCCTTCCAGCGGCCGGGTTAATCCCGTCCCGAAAATAGCATCAACGATCGCGTCGTGATAAATTCTCGAACTATCTATGTCCTCAAGGGCACAATCTTCTTTAATAATCAAAAGGTTCCCGTCCAGGGCATAATCGTATGAATCGGAGATTTTTTTGATAATCTCAAAATTTATCCGCGCATCGCCTCTGGTTTCCTCGATTTTACCAAAGAGAAAAAAATTAATATCGGCCCCTTGAGTCCACAAGATCCTGGCCAAAGCGCCCCCATCTCCGCCGTTGTTTCCCTTTCCGCTGAGAATAATTATCGATTTCTTTTTTACACTACCCCCAAGTTTCTTTGTTACAGCTCGTGCGACCGCATGAGCCGCATTTTCCATCAACAACAGCGAAGGAGTTCCTAATTTTTCAGTCGTTAAAAGATCAACTTCGCGCATCTCTTCGGCGGTTAATACTTTTCGCATAATAAGAAATAAATTGCCATAAAATAGTTAAAAGAGCCACTTAAATTTTATCAAATTTCAAATCTCAACTGACAAATCCGACAATTACCGTTAAAATTATCTCACTATGGCAAAAGCACAATTTGGAATGATTGGTTTGGGTGTAATGGGCAGAAATTTTTTGCTCAATGTGGCGGAAAATGGTTTTTCTGGCGTGGGCTACGATTTGGATGCGGAAAAACGGCGATTACTGCTCGAAGAGGGAAAAGAATACAACCTTCAATCTGCTGAACATTTAGCCGAGTTTTTAGAAAAACTTCAATCTCCACGAAAGATTATGATTCTCGTCCCGGCAAATGTGGTGGATATTGTTATCAATGATTTAATCGGACATCTCGATCAAGGCGACCTCGTAATTGATGGCGGAAATTCGCATTTTCCTGATACCGAAAGACGCGAGAAGTTGTTAAATGACAATGGTTTTGAGTTTTTGGGGGTTGGTGTCAGCGGCGGCGAAGAAGGAGCCCGGTATGGTTGTGCGATCATGCCGAGTGGAAAAGAGGAAATTTATGAACTGGTGCGCCCGATTTTTGAAGCCGTGTCGGCCAAAGTTGATGGTGAACCATGTGTGACCTATATCGGGAAAGGTTCCGCCGGACAATTTGTCAAAATGGTTCACAACGGTATCGAATATGGTTTAATGCAACTTATCTGTGAAACTTATGATTTGCTAAATCGAGGACTTGGTTTAAGTTATGACGAAATGGCAAATATTTTCGGTGATTGGAACAAAAACGAATTGAGCTCATTTTTAATTGAAATTACCGAGACAGTTTTGCGAAAAAAAGACGACAAAACCGATAAAAATCTGGTCGAAATGATTCTCGACACCGCTGGCCAAAAAGGAACCGGAAAATGGACCTCGGAAGTCGCGATGGATTTGGGAGTGCCGATTCCAACCATAGATTCCGCCGTCACGATGCGCCAGATTTCGGCCATGAAAAAGCAAAGAACTGAATTTGCCTCCAAAATCGAAAATCCGAATACTAAAATTAAATTAGATATTGAAACCTTAAAGGATGGTCTTTATGCGGCATTTATCATTACTTATGCCCAGGGTTTAAGTTTACTGACGGTTGCTTCGACCGATAAAAATTACGATTTGAACCTGGCCGAAATCTCAAAGATCTGGCGCGGCGGCTGTATCATTCGGGCCACCCTCTTAGAAGAATTCCGCCAAGTTTTTACCAAAAATCCGGATTTAGCCAATATTCTCTTTGATCAGGAGTTTATTGACGATTTGCAGGGAAATCTCCAGGCTTTGCGAAAAGTGGAATCTGCTGCAGTACCCGTCGAACAACCTCGCCGGCCGCCAGCCGCACTTCCGCACCGTGATGCAGAGCCTCGACACCGACATCATCATGGTGCAGGAGCTGCAGAGCGAAGC
>JANOEF010000383.1:0-2416 GCA_031413075.1 Acidobacteriota bacterium
CCGAATCGAACGGTTCCAGTTCAATGGCCTCGGTTTGCGGCGGTTGTCTGAGTTTGATGGATGCCGGCGTGCCGATTAAGAAGCCGGTCGCCGGGGTGGCGATGGGGTTGGTGATGGAAGGTAACCGGTATGCGATTCTCAGCGATATTGCCGGAGCCGAAGACCATTACGGCGATATGGATTTCAAAGTTACCGGGACGGCCGACGGCATCACCGCGTTGCAAATGGACATCAAAATCGGCGGAATTAACGCGATGATTTTGTCCGAAGCCCTGGAGCAAGCCAAAAAAGGTCGCCTCCATATTCTCGGAATTATGGAAAAAGCCTTGGCTGAACCACGCGCCGAACTTTCCGATTATGCGCCGCGCATTATTACTATCAATATTCATCCGGATAAAATTCGCGAAGTCATCGGGCCCGGCGGCAAGATGATTCGCTCGATCACCGAAGAAACCGGAGCCAAAATTGATATTTCTGATGACGGAACAATCAATATTGCCACTGCTGACGGAGATGCTGCTCAGGCGGCGGTTGCTCGAATCCGGGCAATTACGGCCGAAGCTGAAATTGGCGAAACTTATCTCGGAACTGTTTCGAGGATCGTGGATTTCGGGGCTTTTGTTGAAATTCTGCCGGGCCTCGATGGTTTGCTGCATATTTCGGAAATTTCCGACCGACGCATCAAAGATGTTCGCGATGAACTCAAAGAAGGTCAACAAGTGATGGTAAAATGTATCGGCAAAGAAGGAAATAAAGTCAAACTTTCCCGGAAAGCCGTGCTCAAAGAAGAACAGTCGAAAGCGGCTGAAAATTAAACTTGGCAAAATGGCGGGTTGCTTTTATCAGTGACCCGCCATTTTTCTCTTTTGTTCGCACTTTGTGTCTGATCTTCAGCCTTCCTTTCACGAGTTTTAAGCCTGTAATCAAGTCTGAAAAAAAAGGAAATTTGTTTAACATTTTTCTGGAAAATATTTTTATTGTCTGTATAGATAAATACGACCATCCAAAATTGGTAGTCAGATGGGCAGGGAATTTTGAAAAGATATTGAAAATCTAATGAAAAATAATTAGGAAAATCATCATTTTTTTGTTACTATCGTCTCATATTTGTCCCAACTGAATAAAAACCGTGAGTTTGTCGAAACTTGGGTTTTGAACTTGTTGTTTTGTTTTTTAAGTTTTTTTGGAATTAGAAATATTCTTTCAGAAAATTTAAATGACAAAATTGACAGCCTAAAAATATAATGTTTTGTCGGGTATAGAAGAATGAAAAATACAAAACTACAATTTGTTCTCTCGTCGCTTAGTTTGTTTGCCATAATGATGACGGCAACCGTAGCTCAAGCGGCACCGGTTCGGTTTAACCAAGTGACGCAAATGGTGGACGCTAAACCGAGTGGAGCTAAAACCGGAGGGTTTACTCAGCTTCGGCTGATAGTTGATGATGTGGTGGTCAGCGCAGTGAAAACTGAGGATGACCCAACCGCTCCGCAGGATGACCGCGTCATCGTCACCAAAACCAGTCAGGTAGTTTTAGCTGATGATTGCGGTTGTGATCAGCCGCCTCCGGAGAAAAAGTTTCCATATTGGGCACTTTTAGGGTTGGTCGCGATTCCAATAGCGGTTGTTTTAATCAATCGTAAGGATAAAACCCCGACGCCGACCGCGACAGTTCCGACTCAAACCCCAACCTTGACGCCAACGCCAACTCCGCCGACCACTCCAACGCCGACTCCAACGCCGACTCCGACGGTCACACCGACCCCTGAGCCGGTACCGGAACCGATGACAATATTACTTTTCGGAACTGGGTTAGCCGGGATTGGAATCACCGCCCGACGTCGAATGCGTCGCAAAGAAAAAGGCGCAGATTCGAAGGCGTAAAGTTTGAATCCAATGAGTTTTTGAGCAGAAGGAATATTCCCCTTCAGCGTTTTATTGAGGAAAAAAAGATGCAAAAGTTCGGTTATAATTTACTACTCATTTTGGGGCTGATGATGCTTTTTGGAATGACTTCGACAGTTTCCGCCAATAATTTTTTGGTAATGACTGAAAAGAAAGATGTTCCGACCAAGATCCCCAAAAATATGTCACGGCTGTCGGTTAAAACCGATGAACCGATGACCGTTTATTTGGACGGAGTTGAAATTGGTAAAACCCAGGGCAATCAAGTTGAGTTTTTATATGATGTCACGCCCGGCAATCACGAAGTAAAAATCGTCAATGTGGACGGTAAAGATTTTACCAAGACGGATGTTTTTAACAAAGGCGTTAAAAATTGTATTTGTTTGAAAACTAATCGAAACGAAGTTCGGACACCCTGCCCGTATAATATTTCGGTGAGCGGACCCGATAAAGTCGAAGAAGGCAGTTTTGTGACCTTTGCCGCACTCAATAGCGGAGCCGGTGGAGCAGC
>JANOEF010000384.1:0-3224 GCA_031413075.1 Acidobacteriota bacterium
CCGGCAAACCGCCTACAATTTGTGCCAATTGTCACACCAATCCTTCGCCAAATGACAGTTCACGTCATCCTTTTGCTAATCCGCGAGAGATTTTTGACGCTTCGCCGAAAGGTAAAACAGCCGTTTCGGATTTTGAAATTCACTTTTCGCACGAAAAACACGTTGATCTCGTGAGCCGCAACGAAAATCCTTTTGAACTGAATCGGAGCGGCGTTTCTTTTGTCAGAATCGGCACTAAACGAGCAGCCGAGGAAAGCTGCAAGGTTTGTCATCAAACCTATCAACCACAGAATGATTCGGACATTGAGTATTTTACGACTCCGCCCAAGGATTTAGGTGAATCATTTTGGTTGAAAAAAGGAACTTTCAAAACGGCCCCGATCGGTCATACGACTTGTTTTACCTGTCATTCGGCTGACACCGGGATTTCTCCGGCGCCGACCGATTGCGCCACTTGTCATCTGACCAAACAGCCGTTGCCGGCCTCAGATTTTGACGCAAAATTAGCGGAAAAGATGGGCATTACCGATAAAAGAATGTTTGAAAGCTGGCGGCGGCGCGATTCTTCAGGCACATTTCGACACGAGTTTTTCAGTCACACGGATTTGAGCTGTTCAAGTTGCCACAATGTTACTAAAATGAATACGACTGATGCCAAAACAAAGAAAGTTGGTGTTTCTTCGTGCGCTCCGTGCCACATTACTGAGACCTCAAACGACGGCGGAGTTTTGAATATAGAGATTGATTCACGGAAAAAGGACGCAAAATTTGAGTGCGTCAAATGCCATATTTCTTTTGGCAAGTCACCTATTCCTGATTCGCATAACAAAGCAATCACGAGTTTGGGTAAATAAATTTTGTGTATAGGAAAATGACCGAGCAGACCAAACTTAATCAGAAAGCGCGTAAATTAAGACTAAATTTGCAAAAATTGGTGGCTCTGTCATTTTTGTGTCTATGTTTCGGTTATCTATTTTCGTCCTGCACCAGTCAGATTCAAGAGAAAAAGCCAACCGAAAGCCCATTTAAACCGCTGCCGGAAAACATGGTCGTCACCGATAAGATGGAAGACGTTGATTTTACGAGTTTTAACCATGATAGCCCAAGACATAAAACGGTTCCGTGCTTGCTCTGTCACCAGCGAAATGAAGATGAGCCGAAACCCAAATTTGCCTCGCACCAAACTTGTGCGGGATGTCACACCCCGCAATTTGCTGATCAGGCGCATCCAATTTGCTCCACTTGTCACACCGGCGACGGCTCTGAAAAACTTAAACCTTTTCCGGTCATGAAAAGTTTCAGCGCCCAGTTCAATCACACCGCACATTTCAAAGAAACCAATTGTGCTACCTGTCATAAACCTCAAGGCGACGGAATGACCGTCCCGGCCGGCGGTAATGCACACGAAACCTGTTTTCAATGCCATACTTCGGATAAAATCATCGGCGAGAAAAATATCGGCTCATGTTCAACCTGTCATGAACCGGGTCCGGCTAACCGAATCACCGATTCGGTGCAAAATATTGGTTTTAATTTTGACCACTCCCGACATAATGGATTAAATTGCAATAGCTGTCATAATCCGAGTTCAGGCAATAAAATGTCGGAAATCACGGTCGCCATGCACGCCGGCCAAGCCAATAGTTGCGCGACCTGCCACAATGAAAAGCGAGCCTTTGGAGCCAATGATTTTTCCGATTGCCGGAAATGCCATCAGGAAGTTGCGGGAGCCCGCAGTTTCGGGGTGAAATTTAATCACTCCGCTCATACCAAGAGCGATTGTGCAGTCTGTCATAAAGCCGGTGGAAAAGGAGTTAATTTTTCGGTTCCAAACGGTGAGGCTGCGCATCAAAACTGTTTCCAATGCCACTCGCCGAATAAAGACCGCGGCGGATTTACCTCAAGTAAATGTTTCCAATGCCATCAAATCGGCGGAACTAATAATATTTCCCCCTCGTCTCCGGTCATTGCCGGAAACTTCAGCCATTCCGGACATAATGCGCTGAACTGCAGCTCCTGCCATAATGTAACTCGCGGTCAAATGAATGCTCCGACCGTAGCCATGCACAAAGCCGGCAAAGCGACCGTCAGTTGTGCGACCTGTCATAATAATCAAACAGCCTTTGGCGAAGATTTCACAAATTGTAAGCGTTGTCACACCGGCGGAAATTTCAAGTTCTGAGGTTTTGAGTCCCGCTTTTAAGCGGCTTTTTGCACAGTCAATACCTTTAAGTTTATTTGTGTCTTGAGTTAACAATCGGAATTGAAAATTAGATACGGATGAGCGCCGACGAGGCAGATTTTCGCTGGGTTATTAAAAATGGTGATGAATCCAAACGGGATGATTCAAAATAACAGGTCAAATGATAACTGTGCAAAATAAAACTAAAGTTTTGTTAAAACAGGCGCGTTAGCAAGTGTTTCTCAAGTTAGCAATTTCAAGAAGTTCAGCACGCTCCTTAACATTCGCCGAAGAAAGTTGTTAAACTCAACTTGAATAAACATTTAACTAACTTCTAACGGCTAACTGTTCACCGGCCGGTAACCGGGATCAGGACTCAGATTTAATTAATAGACAACTTTCCTAAAAAGAATGCCTTAGAGCAGATTCGAGTTTGATGTATGGGTCAGAACCATCTGCGCCTACGGGATGGTTTAACCCCAGCAATCGAAATGTTTAGCTTAAACCGCCCGCTACCGCAGGCGGTTCTGACCTGTTATACCATACACTAATCGTGAATTTGCTTTAAGTTCCAGAGGAACGGCATATTTATAGTTATTTGAAGAGCAACAGGTTGGAGTTCCGGAGGAACGGCATATGTTTGACGACGGCGAGTGAACCTGCTTGGATGCGGCAACATCCTTCCGTCCGGAAGTTTCGAATGCTTGGGACGTCCTTCACCTCTTGATGGCCAAAACACCTTCCAGGCACGAACTGATACTCCAGGGCACTCCCGCGTCCGAAGGTGTCGCCCACGGCGTGGTCCAATTCATCGGCGGGGACTTTGATGAACCCGCCAATCGAAGAATCGGCGCCCGCCAGGTCGGCGGCGAGCTGAAGCGATTCCAATCGGCGCTCGACGCGGCCGGCAGGTCGGCATTACGCTAGACTAGGAACACAGCGTTCCCTCAAATTCCCAGGAGCCGACACGCATGGCGACTTATCATCCTTCCATCACTGACGAACAGGCCGCGCTGATCCGCGGCGCTGCGATGTTTTTCGT
>JANOEF010000385.1:0-1881 GCA_031413075.1 Acidobacteriota bacterium
GGTCTCAATCAAGGTGAAAGCCCAAGAAATGAAGAAAACAGTTTATCAATTAAGGAATGGATTATTTACGGAATATCTCAAATCGCAACTTCAGAATCCAACGATTCCGGCTTTGTGATTTGAGTTAAGCGAAAGTCCTAAATAATTTACAAAAAATCATTGGTGTGACGATGTGACGATTTTTCCGCAAAAAACGGTGTAGATTTGTTGGCCGTATATACGTGTTACTTTTTGGTATAATAAAGACGTCGTAAATGAGGAATTATGAAGCCGGTAAATTCAAAAAAAACAGAGACTAAATTACTAAATGTCCCGCGTAGCAGAGGTGGTCATAACGCGAAAAATAGCGAAACTCGGCGGAAGTTTTTACAAGCCTTTGAACATTCCGCCGGGAACATTTTCGCCAGTTGCCACTATACCGGAATTCATAGAATGACTTTTTATCGTTGGATGAAAGGTAGATCACAGGTCAATCGTAAATTTCAAAAAGCAATTAAAAATCTGCGTCCGGTCGAATTGCTCAAAGATATGGCGGAAGCCGTGATCTTAACTGAGTTGAAAAATGATAGTCTGCGGGCCGCTAAATTTGTTTTAAAAAACCTCGGCTGGCCCGAAAATATACAGCAAGAGAATAATAAACTTGACGAGGATGTAGTGCACCTGAAAAAGCTGATTCTATAATGAATGCGTATTGAGTTGAAAATGAACGGTGATTCCGTTTCAACTTGAACGCTTTTGAGCAGCATTCGATAGTTTGACTGGTTTTAACGTCTTCTTTAACTTTGGCGATTCGACATCTTCGCTTCCTCTTCCCGGCCCTCTTTCAACGCCGCTTGGAATGCTTTCACGAACTCCTCGTTGCTCGTCTTCCACGGAAACGGCTTCTTCAAGGGGGTTGAATCCGGGTTTGTATTCAACTTCTCCTCCGTTGAGTGCGTCAATGATTCGGTCGTCAAAGTATTTTGCCCTGTCTGATTCAAATTCTTCGACGCTTGCTTGTCTGACATTTTCTTTTACCTCATTAGAGTATGCTCTCTGTTTGAGTTTTTCAATGGTTATTTGTAACGAAGGATTTACTTGTACGGTTCCTTATCCAAACAGTCTTGAAAAGGTTTCTTCCCAACCTGCACTGAACTTGCTTTGAGGCACAATGCTCCAAGGTTGCACGTCACCCCGCCTGACGCAAAACCCGTGTTGGGTTATGTAATTTTGTCAAACATACGTCATGTTTTTACTGTCTAGAATAGTTTCTCCGTTCAGTCTGTATGCAACAAGTTTACCGCCTTTTGCAATGCTATAATCTAAACAACAAATGTTTTCTTTGTAAGGAGATGGTTCTCCTTTAAGCCAATAGTGTCCAAAGAATACTTTTTTGTCATTGTCACGATAAAAGTCAAGCGACTTTAATTCGACTAATTTAATTGGTTGTTCGGGTAAATTGTCAATAGGTTCAACGCTAATCGATTTGTATGTCATTAAAGTGGGGTCTTCCCACCATTTTATCCTTATTTCTGTTCTCTTTGTTCCGTCTTTGTCGGTAAAGAAAAGTCCTTCCGGCATTTTCATTTCTTTACCTTTCAGAGTTTGGTCTATTGCTTCATTTAATTCTGTTCCTTTCTTAACAGATTGATATATTAGTTCGTCAGTTAATCTGTCGTTGGCCAACATTTTTCTCAAATAATCAATGTTGTTGTTGTCCCAACATGCGTGAACAGCTTTGAATTTGTCGGTTTCGTAGTAAAGAGGCAACGTCTTAAACCATTCCAAATAATCTTCATACTCTTTTTGTCTATTCTGAAATTGTTTCAGTGTTTGGTAGTGCTGAATGATATTTTTGATTAGATGTTTTCTAAGGTGTCCACCTTCGGTTTCTTGAAAATG
>JANOEF010000386.1:0-4506 GCA_031413075.1 Acidobacteriota bacterium
TGTTGGTGGAAGCCTTGGGGCATCGGGTTAATAAATCCTGGGAAAAAATTATTGTGGTTAATGGTATTAGAATGGACGAATTGGAAGTGGTAAAAAATTGGGGAGCGAAAGTTATTTATGTGACCGCGCCGATGGAATTACGTTTTGAGCGGTATAAAAACCGCAAAGAAAAAGATGACGACGGCGTGATGGATTTTGAAAATTTCAAAGGAGCAGGTGGAACATCGGGTGGTGTTTTTCAATTTTTGATCGGTTTGGCAATGGCTGTTTCCGGGGCTTATTTGCTGATTAGTCGGGTCGTTGTGACCAGTAATTTTTGGAATTGGGGCGGTTACAATACTTTCGGGTTGTCCCTGATACCACTAATTTTCGGTATCGGCATCGTTTTTTTCAACGGGAGGTCAATTCTCGGTTGGATTCTGGTTTTTGTGAGTTGTGTCATCATCATTTCCGGCATTTTGATGAATCTACAAATTTATTTTCAGTCAACCAGTCTTTTTAACACAATTATCATGATTATTTTATTTGCCGGCGGCCTCGGTCTGATTGCCCGTTCAATTGTTGACCGGGGGTAAAAATCGTTTTGGTGAAAAAGCCAGTCAAATATCTATCATTCATAGAAGTACTTAAGCAGGTCAGCAAAAGCTTTACGACATTTTGAAAAATCAAGAAAAGTTTGCAAAGAGCTGATTAACTTGGGTTTTTGGGTTTTCTTCATTGTCCATTGTCCATGGTTAATTGTGCATTGGTGCTTATGCTTTCAATGAAGTCCATCAATACTTGATTTTAACAGATTTCAACCTATCTTCCGCAAACATATTCAAATGAGATTATCGGCTGGGAGTTGGCAAAAGCGCGATTAAATCCGATAATAAATAAAGTTTTGTAAACAAGAATGACAGCTACACAAAAACAAAAGCAGGAATTGGTTAAAATCAACAATTTGGTCAAACATTTTTCGGTAGAAAATTCTGATGATGTGGTCAAAGCGGTTGACGATATTTCATTTAACATTCTAGCCGGAGAAACACTCGGGTTAGTCGGCGAAAGCGGGTGCGGAAAATCAACCGTCGGGCGTTGCATTTTACGTCTCATCGAACCCACGAGCGGCGAGGTCTGGTTCGATGACCGCAATGTTTTATCGTTGAATAAACACGATTTACGCCCATTACGACGCGAGATGCAGATTATTTTTCAGGATCCTTATGCCAGCTTAAATCCGCGACTGTCTGTATTGTCTATCATTTCGGAACCACTCAAAATCCACGGAATCGGCAACAAATCCGAGCAAAAAGACCGGGTGGCGGAACTGTTACAAAAAGTCGGACTCGAAGCGGATTATATGTATCGTTATCCGCACGAATTTTCCGGTGGTCAGAGACAACGTCTGGGAGTGGCACGCGCCTTGGCTCTCAACCCGAAACTTATTATAGCTGACGAACCTGTTTCGGCATTGGACGTTTCAGTCCAGGCCCAGGTAGTTAATCTTCTGCAGGATCTACAATCCGAATTCGGACTCACTTATCTCTTTATTTCACACGGTTTAGCGGTGGTTGAACATATTTCAAATCGAGTGGCTGTAATGTATTTAGGAAAAATCGTTGAGATTGCCGATGCGATCACGCTTTATGAAAATCCACTCCACCCATACACCAAGGCCTTACTCTCAGCTATCCCAATTCCCGACCCCCGACAAAAACGCGAAAGAATTGTTTTGAAAGGAGACGTTCCAACTCCAATCAATCCCCCCTCAGGCTGCCGCTTTCGTACCCGTTGTCCGATTGCCAGCGAAGAATGTGCCCAAATTCAACCTGAATTGAAGGAATTGTCGAATGGTCATTTTGCCGCTTGCATAAAAATTGAAGGTTATTGAGTACCAAGCCACAATGTCCAATTGATATTGGAAAAATCAGGAACATTAAAACACCTCCAGAAAAAATCAATATTTGGCAAAGATTTCTGAAAACGGATGATTTTCCCGATAATTTTGCCTGCTTGTGTGATACATAGTTTTGGAAACAAAATTGTCCATTTGGACGTATTTTGTTTCGTAATTCAAATCTGTTATTAAACGAGGGAAATATGAACCGTATTGTTGGAATAGTCATTTCAGTAATTGGCCTAATTTTGGTGGTTTTGGGAACTCTAAAAATTGTCTATGGGGTTAGCGGGACCGGATTTAGTCTGATTTTGCTCGGCGGATTGGTAATTGGTCTGAGTTTTATTTCAGCCCCACCGGTCGAAGACACGCCAAGAATGTCAACATTTGAGTCATTGACGGCCATCTTTTATGCTCCGACCGATGTTTTTAAGAATCTCCGCAATCACCCGAGATGGCTCATGGCGTTGATATTAATGACGATGCTCACGGGAATCTATTCAAATTTATTTATGTATCACCTGACTCCGGAAAAAATTGTCAATTTTTCAACCGATAAAACTTTGGAGTCATCCTTTGTAGCCGGCAATGAGGAGGCTAAAAAGCAAATTGAAGCCGGCAGAACTCAAGCCATTGCCGATGCCAAAAACCCTGTCCTACGGGTGACGCAGTTGGTTAATGGTTTCGTTGGAGCGGTTTTTTTATATGCTTTTTTAGGTTTAGTTTATTTTCTTTTTGTTTTGGTGATGGGAGGGGAAATCAACTTTTGGCAGGCCTTTTCGACCGCCATTTATGCTGCTTTTCCGATTGCATTAATTCGCAATGTGTTAAGTTCAATTATCTTGTTCATCAAGGATCCGATTGAAATTCATCCTATTTTGGGACAAAGCTCACTGGTTCAGGATAATTTGAGTTTTCTGGTCACCCCGGCGGAGACACCGGTTTTGTATGTTTTGCTCAGTGGCATGGGATTGCTGACTTTTTATTGGCTTTGGCTAAATGCTACCGGACTAAAAAATGCCGGGGCGAACGTCAGTTCAGGCTCAGCCTGGTCATCTACTTTAGCCATATTTTTGTTGTCAATGACACTCGGAGTGAGTATGGCATTTTTGTTCCCCGGGTTCTTCGGCTAAACCGTAACTGCCGTAAATAACTGAGCAGATGAGACTAATTTCTGCTCAGTTATTCATATCTGAGAGCTTCAATCGGGTCTAATCTGGCAGCTTTCCAGGCCGGATATAATCCAAAAAACAAACCAATCCCGACACTTATCATAAACCCGAAAACCGGAGCTTGCCAGGGCACGTATGACGGAAATATCATTCCAACGAGCAGCGTTAAAAGCCACCCAATAAATAAGCCGATGAGTCCGCCAAATCCGGTGAGAGTCATGGCTTCAATCAAAAATTGAGTCAAAATGTCGCTTCGCCGGGCACCGATAGCTTTACGAATCCCGATTTCACGAGTTCTTTCGGTGACGGAAACCAACATAATATTCATCACTCCGATTCCGCCGATCATTAGTCCAACCGATGAAATGACGATCATCGCCAGTGCTACACCCTGAGTGATAGAGCGAAATTGGTTGATGATACTGTCAGCGGTCGCCATCCCGAAATTGTTTGGCTTATCAAACGGGACCTCGCGGCGAACCCGCAAAAGGTCGGTAATTTGATCTTTAGCTTCGTCCATTTTGCCCTCGCGGGCTGTGGCCAACACAAAAATATCATCCGCATTAGGCTTTAATTTTTTAGCCGTGCCAAAAGGCATCCAAATGACATTACTCTGGTCATCGCTTCCACTCCCGCCACTCAGAAATTGCTCGCGTTTTTGTAAAACTCCAATCACCCGAAACTCCTTTCCACCAACTTCGAGAGTCTGTCCGATGGGCGACCCGTTTGGGAAAAAGTTTTCTACAATACTGGAACCGATGACCGCCACATTCTGGACTGTATCGCTTTCACTTTTAGTAAACCAACGACCTTCCATGATGACTTCCGTTCCGGCTCGTTCAATTTCCGGAGTCGTCCCGGTCAAATTAATAGCCGAGGAAGTTTTACCATTTTTGCCGGTGACGAGTATCTTTTGTCCGAAAAAATTGTTCGTAATATCCAGCATCGGAACACAGGTTTCAACCGTTGAAAGTTCGGCGATGGCTTCGGCATCTTCGGCAGTCATCGGCTTTCGCATTCTTTCTTCGCGGGAGGGGCGGCCAAATCGAATGCCGGGATCAAATTTGTAGATAAAGATCGAGCGAGTCCCGAATGATTCGATTTCCTTTTTGATCCCCATATCAATTCCGCTGATAAACGACGAAATCAGCATCACCGTGATGACCCCGATGACGACTCCGATCACGGTCAGAAACGAGCGTAATTTATTCGAACGAATGGTATCCAAAGCCATCCTCAAATTTTCGTAAATATGATTTCTAAAAAAGTTAATCGGGTTCATTTCTTTGCTAATCGGCTCTGAGAGCTTCAATCGGGTCAAGTTTGGCGGCTTTTCTGGCAGGAAACAGTCCGGCCAAAATCCCGATTATACCGGGGACTAAAATTCCGACAATCATCGCCCACACCGGTATAAAAGTATCAAACATATATCTGGCAACTACCTGACCTCCGAGC
>JANOEF010000387.1:0-5581 GCA_031413075.1 Acidobacteriota bacterium
GTATAAAATCAAGTTGAAAGGCAAAAAAAAGCCAAAACTGGTCAAAAAAGTAGAATGAAGAGGAACAATCAGAGCAGAAAAAGGCAAACATCAGCTTGAAAATCAAACAGGCTTTTTTCTGCTTTTATCTAAAGTCGAGTATTTTCAAAGACCATCAGGCGGATAAACCGCTGCGCTTCGCTGGCAGTTGCCTGCTTTAGCCAAGGACTCTAAACAAAACTTTAAGAAAATTATGAAAGGTATTGTCTTAGCAGGCGGATTGGGTTCGAGACTTTTTCCGCTCACCAAAATTACGAATAAACATTTGCTTCCGGTTCACGATAAGCCGATGATTTATTATCCGATTCAAACGCTCATCAATGCCGGTATTGATGACATTATGATTGTCACCGGCGGCAGTTTTGCCGGACATTTTTTGCAACTGCTCGGCAATGGTAAAGAGTTTGGGTTAAAGCACTTAAACTACACTTATCAGGAAGGTGAGGGCGGCATCGCCGATGCTCTCTCGTTGGTTAGGCATTTTGCCGATGATGAACCGATCTGTGTTGTTTTAGGCGATAACATCATCGAAAATAATATCCGGCAGGCCAAAGAAGATTACGAAAAACAGGGTCGGGGCGCCAAGATTCTGCTCAAAAAGGTTGATGACCCGGAGCGGTTTGGGGTTCCCGAACTCGACGGTGAAAAAGTTTTGCAAATTGAAGAAAAGCCTAAATCTCCGAAATCTGATTTTGCCGTAATCGGCATTTATTTCTATGACAACACGGTTTTTGAGATCATTAAAACCCTCAAGCCGTCTCATCGCGGAGAGCTCGAAATCACCGATGTAAATAATCATTATATCAATCGCGGGCAAATGAGTTGGAGCGAATTAGATGGCTGGTGGACGGATGCCGGAACTTTTGACAGTCTGCTTCGAGCCTCAAATTTAGTCGCCGAAAGCGGCGCTAACAAATCAAAATGAGAAATCTGGACGAAAAAACCGTCCGCGATTTTGGAGAGGAATGGGCGAGCTTTGATCAAAGCCAACTGAGCGAAGAAATCCTCGGCAAATGGTTTGATTGTTATTTCGACATTTTTCCCTGGCAAAATCTGCCGCCTAATTCGGTTGGTTTCGATTTGGGCTGCGGCAGCGGACGTTGGGCAAAATTTGCGGCTCGACGGGCGGCGAAGCTCTATTGTGTGGATGCCAGCGAAAAAGCTCTGGCGACTGCCGAAAAAAATTTATGCGAGAGTCCGAACGTCGAATTTGTGTTGTCCTCGGTTGATGAATTACCGTTTGCTGATGATTCGATGGATTTTGCTTATTCGCTCGGAGTTTTGCATCACATTCCCAACACGCCCGCCGGGATAGCGTCCTGCGTCAAAAAGATCAAACCGAAAGCTCCCTTTTTGATCTATCTGTTTTACGCCTTTGATAATCGAAAACTCTGGTTCCGGTTACTATGGAAGCTCTCCGACTTTTTTCGGAAAATAATTTGCCGGCTTCCGTTTGGACTGAAAAAACTGATTACCGATCTGATAGCCCTCCTCGTTTATTTTCCGTTGGCCAAACTTGCCGGGCTGTTTGAGAAATTAGGCTTTGAAATAGATTCATTTCCGTTATCGGTTTATCGCCACGAAAAATTTTATATGATGCGTAATGACTCGCTTGACCGTTTCGGAACCCGGCTCGAATATCGTTTTACTAAAGCTCAAATTACCAAAATGCTGGAAGACGCGGGACTGGAAAACATCTCTTTCAGCGAAACTGTGCCATACTGGTGTGCAGTTGGAACAAAAAAATAGTTTGTGGAAAAAAAAATCAAAATAGTTCGAATTATTGCCAGACTCAATGTAGGCGGACCGGCACGCCATGTCGTCTGGCTCAATCAAGCTTTGCAAAACAAAGAATTTTCGTCAGTTTTGCTCACCGGAACAGTTCCTGAAGGCGAAGAAGACATGGGTTATTTTGCTGTGCAGCAAGGGGTTGAGACAATAAATATTCCTGAGATGAGCCGCGAACTGTCAATAAAAGATTTGGTATCGGTTTGGAAAGTTTTTCGGGAACTGCGGCGAGCACAACCTGACATCATTCACACTCATACGGCAAAGGCCGGAACAATCGGAAGAATTGCCGGATTTTTTTATCGTTGGCTCGGTTGGAAGAAGGTTAAAATTGTTCATACTTATCACGGGCATATTTTTCACGGTTACTACAATAAATTAAAATCCAATTTTTTTTTATTGATTGAAAAAAGTTTAGCCAGACTGGCAACTGATAAAATTATCGTTATCAGCCAGCAACAATTTGAAGAAATTCATCGTCAATTTGGGGTTGGACGAGAAAAACAGTTTGAAATAATTAAGCTTGGGATCGATGTTACCGCCTACGAAAATTATCAATTTAAACGTCTTATTTTGCGAGAAGAAATCGGTGCCAAATCTGATGAAATATTGGTTGGACTGGTCGGGCGTTTAACCGAAATCAAAAATCATGAGCTATTTCTGCAAGTAGCCAAACTTTTCCAAGAACGCAGAAATTCAGATTCTCCAATCTTACGTTTCGTCATAATTGGCGATGGGCATTTGCGCCAGTCTCTTGAAGCAGAGTCGGAAAAACTTGGACTAGGTGAAGTTATTAATTTTCTCGGGAATCGCCAGGATGCCGATGTTTTTTATGCCGGTTTGGATATTGTAGCTCTCACCTCATTGAACGAAGGTACACCGCTTTCCCTGATTGAAGCAATGACCAATGCTCGCCCGTGTATTTCAACGGCGGTCGGTGGAGTGGTAGATTTGCTTGGCGCGTCACACCGCCAGACAGAAAATGGATTTTCGGTTTGTGAACGAGGAATAAAGGTTAATTCAGCCGATGCCGAAGGATTCTACCAAGGCTTAATTCATTTGGCAAAGGATTCGTCTTTACAAGCAAAACTGGAAAAAAGCGGGCGTGAGTTTATTTTATCAAACTACTCAAAAGAAAGACTTATTAGTAATTTGAAGGATTTATACCTCAATTTGGTCAATTAGATGATTTGTGTTTTCAACCAGATTTTGAAACAATTATATTAAATTTTTTTTTGAATAATGATAGAAGATGTTCAAAATAGTCTCACTTTAGGTCTGATTGCCTTTGTGGTGTCAGTAATTCTGACTTTGGCAGTGCGAAAATTCGCGTCTCGCTACGGATATGTCGCCAAACCAAAATCTGACCGCTGGCATAAAAAACCGACCGCAATGCTGGGCGGAGTCGCCATTTTCTTAACCACGGTTCTGGTTTTTTTAGTTTTTGCCAAACCCGACACCGAATCACTGATAATTTTGGGAAGCAGCAGCTGGCTATTTCTTGTCGGGTTGATTGATGATCTGCGACAAATAAAACCCTATCAAAAGATATTCGGGCAACTCATCGGCGTTTCGATAGTAATTAGCGGTGGTTTGGCACTTGGTCCGATAAACTCGGATTCGACCGTCACCTTCCTGATTCTGCCCTGGACCGGTTCGGAGTTCATCAACATCAGTATTACTGCTTTTTGGCTGGTTGGTATCACTAACGCCATCAATCTTTTGGACAATATGGACGGGTTAGCGGCCGGCATTTCAACCATTGCCGCGATTTCGCTCGGACTCGGGTTTGCCGCCAGCGGACAGATCAACGAATTGATCTTAGTCGCCACTTTTATCGGAGCCTTGTTAGGGTTTTTGGTTTTCAATTTTAATCCCGCCTCGATCTTTATGGGAGATTGCGGCTCGATGTTTATCGGTTTCTTTTTGGCCGGTTCGGTTTTGCTGAACGAATCGGGCGGACGCTCCCGAGGGATTTTATTTGTTTTAGCAGTTCCGGTTCTGATTCTTTTTGTTCCAATTTTTGATACGACCTTCGTCACGCTGTTACGCAAGATTTCGGGACGCAAAGCCTCGCAGGGAGGACGTGACCACACATCACATCGGCTGGTTGCGCTTGGACTTTCGGAACATTCGGCAGTACTGATGCTTTACGGATTTGCGGTGCTGGCTGGGGTTCTTTCGCTTTTGGTGCGCGAGCTTGAAATTACTCAGGCATTGGCGGTCATTGCACTTTTCACGATCGTTTTGACCATTGTCGGTGTGTATCTGGCGAAAGTAAAAGTTTATCAAGAACAAGAAGAAGACCTGGCGCTGCAAAATAATGCGGGATTTGGATTTTTGCTCAATCTCTCGTATAAACGTCGGGTTTTTGAAATTTTTCTCGATGTGATTTTGATCATCCTTTCATATTACACCGCATATATTCTGATTTTCGGCGCATTTGAGAACGATCAAGAGACGTGGGGACTTTTTATCAAGAGTCTGCCGATTTTGATCGTTCTCAAACTATTTGCGTTTCTGGCCTCCGGGGTTTATCGGGGAATTTGGCGTTACACCAGTATTCGGGATTTTGTGACTTTTTCAAAAAGTGTGGTGTTCGGCTCGATTTTGAGTATTTTGGCGATTTTGATTTTGTATCGTTTTCAGAATTTTTCGCGGACGGTCTTTGTTTTAGACGCCTTGCTTTTGTTTTGTATGCTGGCGGGAAGCAGAATGGCTTTCCGGCTTTTCCGGCAGTTGATTCCGGCGCCGATCAATAACGAAGGGTTGCGAGTATTGATCTACGGAGCCGGCGACGGCGGTGAACTTGTCTTGCGCGAACTTCACAATAACCCCGAATGGAACTACAATCCAATTGGTTTTGCAGATGATGACCTGTTGAAAAAAGACAAAGTTATTCATGGGCTGCCGGTTTTCGGCGGAAATGGTTCGCTCTACCAGACTCTTTTGGATCACGATATTCATGAAGTTCTGGTTTCCAGTCGAAAAATCCCGGCGGAAAACTTAAGCGAAATTCGGGAAATTTGTTTGTCGGCTGAGGTTTCGCTCAAACGCGCATCACTCAAAATCGAGTCAATTGATTTTGAATAGACAACCAAAATGTCATTGAAAATAATTCAAATTAATAATTTAGCACTTCGGGCTGTGGTCATCATCGTTGCTCTGATTTCTCTCGGCGTGACTTATTTTGCGCTCAAATTGACTTTTGGCAACACTTTAGCCGAACAGGTCATAATCCTCTCTCAATCGCCGACGGTTAGTCCATCAGAAGTTAAAGAGGTGGCCGAATTCGCGATTGAAATTTCACCGAGTAATCCGTTCCCTTATTTTTATTTAGCTTCCCTAAATGAAAAGAGTTTTTTGCCCGAAGATTTACAAAAGGCTTTGAAGGGGTATGAGAAAGCCGTCAGCCTTTCACCCTCCGATTTTCGATTGTGGCTCAGATTGGGGCAAATTCGCGAGCGAAGCGGTGATCGTGAAGGGGCCGGGAAAGCCTTTCGCAAAGCTCTCACACTCGCGCCGAATTATTCAGAGCCGCATTGGATTATGGGCAACTATTTGTTGCGAAACGACAAAACCGACGAAGCCTTTGCTGAGATTCGCAAAGCGGCTGAAACAGACCCCGATTATGCTAATCCGGCCGTGGTCACAGCCTGGCAGATTTTTGCGGCTCCGAAAAGTGAAATCTGGCCAGGTGGTCGAGAAGACATTTCGATCAGGTGAAAAAGTAGAACCTGCGCACGTCGAAAAA
>JANOEF010000388.1:0-1628 GCA_031413075.1 Acidobacteriota bacterium
GTGAGTCAGAATTGGCTCCTTTATCTGCCTAACCCCGATGAATACTGCCCTTTCTCCCCTACAACCCTTTTATTGACGCATTACTATTTTTTTTATATTATTGTAGCCTTTTGATAATTTTTGGTTTATAATTTAGTGAGAAGGTCTTCTCAACCTTTGCTTTTCCCTAGCGACAACCAGTTTCCTAACACTCTTGCCATATGTCACGAGAAAACATTTTTTACCTATTTGTAACTATTGCTATCCTGCTTGGAGGGGTTAGTTTGTTTTCGATATTTTTGCAGTTGGATATGCAATTTCTTGATTATCGTTTCATTTTGTTTGCGATTTTCACTATTACGGTTGCATCAAGAATGAGTTTGCAAATCCCGCGTCTTAAGTTAGTATTAACTTTTAGTGATTCGATGATTTTCTTGGCCTTCCTTACTTTTGGTGGGAAAGAGGCTATTTTAGTTTCAACTGTTGAAACAATAGCAACTTGTTACATTCTGAAGAAACAAGGAGCCAATATTGATCGTCAAACATTTTTATTTAACGTAGCATCTGCAATATTAACCACAACAATCAGTTATTTCACAATTTCTTTTGTTTTGAATTACACGAGTCGAACTGTCGATTTTAATAACACAAATGATCTTTTCGTGTTTTTGGGAGTCATTGCTTTATCGCAGTTTTTTTTCAATTCGTTGCTTGCTTCTGTTTTTGTTTCGTTAAAGGGGGACCTTAATCTTTGGGATGCTTGGAAGAAAGGTGGATTTTCAATTTCAGTCACCCAAATTGTCGGAGCAAGTATCGCCGGGGTTGCTTACAAACTAATCAAAAATGGTGATTATTTTGCGACCGGGATTGCTGTCACGGTGCTCGTTGTGGCGTATCTTAATTATCGCAAAATTATCCGAGATATGACGACCTCTATTAGGGAAGCCGAAAAAGCACAATTTGAAAAGGCAGAAGTTGAAAAGTCACGAGCCGAGCAGGCTGAAAGTCATGCGGAAGAATTGAGAATTTCTCTGGCTGAACAAGAAATAATCAGCGAGCAATTGCAAGAAAGTAATCTTGCCCTTGAACGGGCAGCATATTATGATGATCTTACTGATCTCCCTAATCGGGCATATTTTGTTGAACGATTGAGACTGCTACTTGAACTTAGTATTAATATTTCCAATAAATACTTCGTTTTATTTCTAGACCTTAAGCGTTTCAAAAATATCAATAATCGGCTCGGCCATTCAATTGGCGACAAGATATTAATACTGGTCGCTAAACGACTGTTGCGAACAGTTAAAATGGAGGATACGGTCGCCCGCTTGGGCGGAGATGAATTTGCGATTATTCTCAATGATCTCAAATCGGTTGAAGAAGCGAAACGGTATGCTCGAAAAATTCATCAGAAATTGATTCAACCTTTTTCACTTAACGGTCACAAAATTTTTACAGATGTTCAGATTGGACTTTCACCTTTTGAAGAGGAACATCAAAAACCCGAAGACATTTTGCGTGATGCCGATATTGCGATGCATTTCGCCAAAGAACGAGAAATTCCGTTTGCAGTTTTTGACAAAGATTTACGCTCCAAAGTGCTGGAGACCATCAAACTTGAATCTCATTTGCGGTTTGCCCTAGAGAGA
>JANOEF010000389.1:0-9304 GCA_031413075.1 Acidobacteriota bacterium
GCCGCCCGGTCAGAATCAATATCCGGAACGGCTGAAAAAGCGTGCATGGCCATGACCCAAAACGCCCCGGCTACACAAATTTCCCACGAAAGATTTGTTCCGCCAAGCAAAAAGTAGCCAAAAATGCCGGGAAAAATGTAGAGTATGTTAAAGATAGAATCAATTAGCGGAATGGTTTTAGCCCGAATCGGCGGGGCGGAATAAAAGATTGAGAAAAACAGGAAGCCAAACATGGCCAGAATTGCCAAACGATTTTGAAAGGCGGTTAAGATCAAAAAAGGAAGGGTCGTCAGCAGAATCACGAGCCACAATTTTTGACGCCGCTCGGGCGCGACAATTGTTTCGTAATCTTGCTTTTTTGCGTTGAGGACATCGGTTTCGTAGTCAAAAATATCGTTGACTCCGTAAATCAGCAGATTAGCAAAAAGCAGAAAAAATGGCACATAAAGCCAAAATTTCGGATTCAGCAATTCGTTTTTGTCGGAAATCGCCCCAATCGAACCAATTATGAATGGTCCGAAAACATAAATCCAAAAGCGCGGCCGGCTGACTTTTAACCAAAACATACATTAATGGTTAATGGTTAATGGTTAATGGTTAATGGACTCGTGACTGACAAACCCAATTAACAGTTAACAGTTAACAATTAACAATTCTAATAATTACAGATGTTGCGAAAAAACAAAAATCTGCTGATTGCGATCATTATCTCAATTTTTTTGATAATCGGCGCGTTTTTTATGGTAAATGTTCCATTGATTGCCGAATACAGCACTATTTCTGCAATCAATGTCGTGCTTTTTGCCGTCCCTTCATTTTGGGCGTTGTCCCGTTGGCTGGGAATAAAAGCCGCCGTAATTTTTATTATAGTTTTAGGGATCTATGCGCTGACAATTGAAAGTATCGGATTGCTGACAGGATTTCCATATGGCGAATTCTTTTATCAGGACTTATTGGGCTCCCGACTGTTCGGAGTCGTTCCGTGGACCGTAGCTTTTGCCTGGACACCTTTAATTTTGGCAACTTTAGCCGTTTCCGTCAGAATTATTGAGTCACCCGGTCTTCGTATTTTAGCGATGGCGATTCAGTTAACTCTGATTGACCTGGTGCTTGATCCGGGGGCGGTATATTTGAAGTTTTGGCATTTTGCGGATGGCGGAATCTATTACAATGTGCCGTGGACAAATTTTGCCGGTTGGATTTTTTCGGGGGCGATCGGAGCCGTTATTTGCGAGGTTTTACTTTTTTGGTTCAAACCGGAATCACCTGCTCCGGTGCAACTGACCATCAGTTGTTTTTACATTTTAGTATTTTGGACAGCGTTGGTCGCAATGGCGGGACTTCTGGTTCCGACAATTTTAGGCGCGATTCTGTTAATTGGATTCGGAAAATTTTATTATAGGTTTTACGAAAAATTTTGATGAATGATTTGGTTAAAATAACTCGGCGTACTGGCAAATCCGGACTGCCGACGGCTTCGGTTAATTTCGCCGTAAAACTTCGGCAACATAATTTTTCGCTGCTTTCGGCAGAGATTGATACGCTTCAGGTCAATGTCGGAAAACTGTGTAATCAAGCCTGTAAGCATTGTCACGTTGACGCGTCACCGACCCGAACCGAAATTATCGAGCGCCGGACGATTGATGCCTGTCTTCAGGTTTTGCGCGATTTTAAGATTCCAATTCTGGACCTGACGGGCGGCGCCCCAGAACTGATCCCGGATTTTCATTATTTTGTGGCGGAAGCCAAAAAACTGCACACGAAAATTATTGTCAGACATAATCTGACCGTCATGTTTGAAGAAAATTTGAATGATCTGCCCGAATTTTTTGCCAAAAATGAAGTCGAGGTTATTTGCAGCCTCCCTTATTTTTTGGCCGCCCGAACTGATGCTCAACGGGGAACAGGTGTTTTTGACAAATCGGTTGAGGCTCTCAAAAAACTCAATGCGGTCGGTTACGGAATCAATGAAAAATTGCAGTTGAATCTCGTTTATAATCCCGTCGGCGCATTTTTACCACCTGCCCAATCTGCCATTGAAAGTGATTTCAAACGCGAACTAAAAAACCGTTACGACATTATTTTCAACAATTTATACACGATTACCAACATGCCGATTGCCCGTTATTTGGATTGGTTGCGACTGACGAAAAACGAAGAGCTGTATATGCAAAAACTGGTTAATGCCTTTAATCCTGCGACATTTCCGGGTTTGATGTGCAGAAGTATGGTGAGTGTTGATTGGCTCGGAAATTTATACGATTGCGATTTTAATCAAATGCTCGAAATTCCGGTCGAATCCAAACAGACAATCTTTAATTTTGACTTTGAAAAGTTAAAAAGCCGTGCAATCGTGACCGAAAATCATTGTTACGGCTGCACGGCCGGAAGTGGTTCGAGTTGTGGCGGAAGTGTGACTTAACCGCCGCCTCCGCTTTCTCCGCCTTGTCCGGAGGCGCACGGCGGCTCTTTGTCCGGCGGCGGGTCTCCATCCTTGGCAGCGGCCGGCGCAACTGTTGAAACCAGCGTGTATTTATCTTTGGTTTCAATAATTTCACAGTATTTGTCAAAGTCACTGCTGCCGTCCGTTGGAGGATTGGGGCAATTATTGTCAAAAATTATTTCATAAACAACCCCCAGTTCAGCCGTCAGCGTCTGATTTTTCTCAGGTGCATTAGCAAATCTGAGTTCGGTTTTACCTAAACAAATGATGTCGCCGCCGGTTATTACTCCGATCTTCCGAGAGAACAAAGCTTTCCCGTTTTTTTGAATGGTATATTTGCGGGTTGAAAGTGTTTTGGCATAAAAACAGGCGTCGGCAATAGATAAGACTGTTATCGGAGCCGGCTTAAACTTAAAAACTTTGCCAATTAAGTTGGCCGCATTAAAATCAACAATATGGCTTAAATCTTTATCATCGCCCATCTTGTAGTGTGACGGAACGCCTTCGGCCGTATCCGAAACTATGGATATGGACTCTGCTTCCTCAACGGCGCCGGTGAAAATAACCTTACTGTTTTTCTTGACCGTGACAGTTAAATTATGCCCGGGAACCTCTCGCAAAAATCTGGTTTCCCATCGCTTCAGGTCTTCTTTATAATGACTAAGCGCCAGTCCCGAAATTGAAATCGTGACATTCGCCTTTTTAATCGCTAAATCGTTTAGCATAAACTCCCTCCGTTTTATTTGGTAAACTAAAATTCGGCATAACCGCCGATAGTGATAAATGATGACCAATAATAAGGGTGCCGATATTTTAGGTCATCACCATTTAACAAGTCGAGCTGTGCCTTGCGGACAGCAAATATTGTGGGAAGTTTTTCGGTCTTTCGATATTTATGAAAGCGAATCATCAGTTCTGAGGTGGCGTCGGAATCAACCGCCCATTGACTTGCAACCACCAACGGAATTCCGGCGGCTAAAAATGTGCGTGAAGCGCCAATCATCCCTTCGCCCTGATAATAACTTTCGATGCCAGTTTCACAAGCCGAAAGTACGACTAATTTGGTGCTGGCCAGATTTTCATTGAGGAGTTCATAGTTGGCTAATTGATAGTTTTTTTCCTCCTCATCCGGCGAGCTTTGCCGCAAAATCAAACTTGAAAGCAGCGGTGAATGTTCATTGACGACATAATGACCGGCAAAATGAATGATATCCGCCCGGCTCAGATATTGTTTGACGTTTTCTTTGGTTGCGTCATTTTCAAGCAATAAAATTGGCTTTTGATATTCTTTTGCAACCGTAATAGCTTCATTTTTGGCCGATGGTAAATCCGGCAAACTTGATTGAGATAGTGTCGGATTTCCGATACTGAGAATGTTTTCAGTGAGGCTCGAAGAAAATTTCTTCGCATTTGTTGTGAGATAAAGAAAGACATTAGCACTCGGCGCTATGAAAAAATTCTTTTCTGCCAACAACGGTTTCTGCGTAAGCGGCGAAGTTAAAACCGCAAAAGGCAACTGAAACAGCGATTTATCGGGTATTAAACAAATTTGTTTGTCCGAATCGAGTTTTTCGCTGATTGGGCTTAACAATATTTTATACAGTTCGGTGGACAAATCATAAATTTCTTTCTCATCTTGTTTGTTTTCTATCAGTGCTTTGAGCCGGATGATTTTTTCCTGCAAATCAGCAAACGAAACTTTGCCGGAAAAAGCCTCAACTCCATCTTTTGAGACGACCCAGATCAAAACTTTATCGCTTAAAACATTGAATTTAATTATTTGCACCGAGGTCGGCATTTGTTGTCGAATCTGGTCAATGGTGAGCGGCTCAGCAACTTTTTTCAATTCGACCTCAATTCTCCCCGATATTTGTTTAACCTGACTTCCATTCTCCATTAAATCCAGTAGCGAGCGTGAGCTTGATTTTTCTGCATAGTCAAAAGCCTTTTGAAAATTTCCCCTGCCGTATTCGTAATCAACCGCGATATCATAGACATTTTGTTCGTTGTTAAAAAAAATATTGCGATTTTGTTCGTCCAAAATCTGCCCGCGATATTTTTCAAACAGTGTCAGGACTGTTTCTAACTCCCGCTCAAACTCCACATCTTTTCCGGCGGCCAAATAACAAAACAAACGTCCCTTATGCGCCTCATATTGCTCTGCTTTGTATTCTGACAAATCATAATGCCGGACTGCCTGATCATAATTTGCGATTGCCATCGCATACTGACCTTTTTGGCGTTGTAATTCGGCAATCCGCAAGATGGAGCGGGCATTAGCTCCTTCGCCTTGTTTTTTGTTATCATACCTCTCTGACAGGGCCTTACTTTTTTCAAAGACCGCTAGTGCCTCATCATATTTCTTTTGCGCTAATAAAATAAGCCCTAAACGAAGGTCCGATTCGTGTTCAAAAGCCAAACTGTTGACTTCTTTATCTTTCAATAAATACCGATTCTCTTTTTCGTAGGCGAGGGCGGTTCGATAAAATTTGTTTGAATAAAACGCTCTCACTAAATTGATGTAGGTGCGACTTTTTTGTCTGATACTCGATTCAGGATAATCGCTTAAAAATAAACTCTTTTGCAAATATTCCAGTGACAGATCGGTCCGTCCGAGCAGACGATACTCTTCGGCGGTCTCAGAAAGAATCTTTTGCGAGTTATACAAATCACCCACGCTTTCTGAACTTTTCAGTGCTTTTTGATAATAACTAAGTGCTGCCGATTTCTGGTTTTCGGAACCGAGGTTAACCCCCAGCCAAAACTGCGCCTGCGCCAATAACCAGTTGTATTTATTATTTTGACTATAGGTGAGCAAGTTTTGTAATTCTTTTTTACTCTCGGTCAGATTTGCGGAAATATATTGACACACTCCTATCCAAAAAGTAGCCAGATTTTCCTCCCGGACATCTCCGGTTTCGAGGTAGAGTTGACGCGCCTGTTTAAATTCCTCAAGTGCAGTTTGCCATTTATCATTCGCAGATGCCTGGTAACCGGCTTGAAAATGGCTTTGCGCTTGCTTTAATTTTGAAAGCTGAGCGGGTGATGCCTTTTGATAAAAATCGGCTACTTCCTTCCAGAATGAATCATTAACTTCTGTTTTTTCAAGGGTTCCGGCATAAATCAGGGCTTCTAAAAATTTTCGATCCAGAGTTTGGGAGAATAAAAAAGCAAGTTGCTGGGTTATCAACTTGCCGGTTAGCATCTCACGATTTTGACTCATAATTTTCCAAGCCAGCAGATCGTTCCTGTTTTGATATGCGGCAAGGAATTCCTGCAAAATCTCCTCACCGGTTTTGCTGCTCGGTTTGCTCAGTTCAAGTATCTTTAATCGTTGCCTCGCTTCTTCAGCCCATTTCGAGTTCGAATCGGCATTCAAATATTGCTGCCAGGCCTCAATTGCTTCGATCGGCAATTTCTGTTGTTCCAGACAGACCGCTTTATTAAATCGAGCTTCTAATAAATCAGGTCTGATTTCTAAGGCTTTTTCAAAGTTTTCCAGCGCTTTTGCTAAATAGTCAATGGTTTTGCCGTCCCCGTTTTTCAGAACTGTTTTACTTTTTTCCAGCCAGGCGACCCCCAGATCGCTGGTAATTTCCCCATTATTCGAAGCTAATCGTTGGGCTTTTTCCAGTTGTTCGATGGCTTTATCCAATTCTTTTTCGGCTAGATAAACTTTTCCTAAAGAATGCAAATTAGAGGTGTTTGGATTGTCCGAAACGCCTTGGAGGGCTTTGGCTTTCGCCAGATCAAAGGAAACAGAGTCGTATTTTGCCTTATCATTGCCGCGTTGATTATTAGCCGGAGCGTAATCAAAGGACGTAATCCGCGATTCGAAGGGACGTTCTTTTTGATAAGCTTTGTTGAGCGAAGCAATGATTTCTGAATTGGCTGCCGGGCGAAAGGCAAAATTCCAAACCAAAAGTGAGACGATCGCCACCACCGCTAAACCGCCAACCGCTGTCCACAGAGGTTTGGCCCAAAGCCTCTCCCAAAATGAATATGTTTCATTTTGAAATGTCGTTTGAGTTTTTTCCTGAGGCTTTTTTTGTTCGGAGATGAATTTACTTAAAGATTCGGCAAATTTAACTTTTTCGCGACGCTCTGCAGAATTTAAGAAGAATTTTTCAAAACACTCTCTTTCGTATGAATCTAAATGTCCGTCAGCATAATCCTGAGTGAGTTCTTCTTCTTCGATCAATAATTCCTGAAAATATTCCTCCGAGGTCATCAGTTTTTCTTCGATGAGGGTTAGGTCTTGCTCTGTTTTGGTGATGCCAAGCAAGTAATTTCTATGTTCTGTTTTTAACGCGGAATTTTCTACCATTCTAATAATCAACAAACGTCTTCTAATGTTGTATGACAGTTTTACCTAAAATGTTACACTTTTTTTTTCCCCAGACAATTTAAAACGCATTTTTGCAGGGTATTTTTGATTCGGCATATTTTTCTTCGTAAATTTCCTTCGGAAATATTCAAACTTAGAGCTAATAATTTTCTTTGTTTTATGTGGTTATTTTGGTCGGTCTGATGATAGCCGATAAAAAGCTGACGTTGTGCATCCGTCAGAGTTTGGAGGCAAACCGCCAAACAATCATTTCGCTCCGATTCTCTTTCTGCGGTTTCCGGTTGAGGGGTAAATTCTGACAACTCTTCGGGTTGCGGACGGCGATAATATTCGTGGAGCAGATTTCTTGATACCGAATAAAAATAGAGGGCCGGGTCTCCGTGGTAGCCGTCAGCCACAGTCTCAATTTTGTTTATAACGCGGTCAATGGCTTCGTCCGCCAGTTCTTCGGGTATCAAACAACCACGACTCCGAAGCACCCAAATCAGACGACGACGAATTGACTCATATTTTTGGCCTGCCAGATCTCTGTCACTGTCCAGCCAATTGAGCAGTTTTTCAAACTTTACTACATCAATCTCTTTGGTCATCGTCATCGGGAGTAGATTAGTCCGGGTCGAAAATAAAACCGAGACTTATGGTTTGTTTTTCAGCTTTTTTATAAGATTCGATGAAAGTTTATGTCTCCAACTGGTTTAAGTCAAGGTATTTATTGATTTTCGAATTAAGTTTTAAGTAATTTGGCAAAATCCGCTTCGAGTTTTGAAAAAGCCTTTGAAGGCTTAAAGATCCTCGTCTCAAACTGTTTAACTTCGGCTATTTTGAGCCCCGCCGAGGTTAAAAATATTCCGTCAGCTTTTCGCAAATTCGTGAGCGGCTTTTCAACTTCAAAAATCTCAAAATTTTCGAGTAAAAACTCGCGCATAGTTCCGGCTAAACAACCGGTTTTGAGACTTGGCGTGTAAATCTTATTGCCTTTCAACCAAAAAACATTGGCTAGACAACCCGCCGTAATGTGGCCCCGCTCATTAAGGCGAAGTGCTTCATCAAAGCCGCGGCGGCGGGCTTCTTCAACAGCTAACAGATTTTCTAAATAGTTGCATGATTTGATGTTTACCAACGGTGACGCGGAAGTAACGGGAAAGCCTGAAACGGTTAACCTAACTTCGGCGACATTTCTAAATTCGGCGGTGGTGATTAACAGGCTTGTTTTATGCGGTGATTTAAATGACCAAATTTGGCTTGGTTTTTCGTCAAAAAATGTTAGTCGGGCGCGGCCCGTTCTGAGCGAGTTCTTTTTGATAATGTCAGTCAGCGAAAGTCTGACCAGCTCACTTGAAAAATCGGATAAATCAATGCCCAGCCGGTTCGCATTTTCCGTCAATCGCCGCCAATGTTTTGGCCACAGGAATGGTTCGGAATTGTCGATCGCAATAGTGGTAAAAACACCTTTACCAAAAAGCGCAGCCGATGAAATGGCGGAAAGATTCGTTTTAGAAACCAACCTGATCCGGTGATTAAAAGAAACAAATTTTTGCATTTCAAAAATTAGCTGACAGCTCGTTTGCGCCGTTTTTGAGCCACCGGAAATTCGAGGCGAAAGGTTGTTCCTTGACCGACTTCGCTGATGGTTTCGATAGTTCCCGAATGTTCCTGAACGATTCCATATGTCACGGCTAACCCTAACCCGGTCCCGCTGCCGACGCCTTTGGTGGTAAAAAATGGATCATAGATCTTGCTCAAATTTATTGGCTCGATTCCGATTCCGTCATCGCTGATTTCAACCACGACCGAATCATCATCTTCAATTTTGGTTGTCAGCGTGATGATTCCGCCGTCAAAAATCGCGTCACGGGCATTCAGAATTAAATTGGTGAAAACCTGTTGCAATTTTCCGGCGTTACCGTAAATTTGAGGCAAAAATTCGGTGTAATTCTTGATAAGTTGAATATTGGATTTGCGCAGTTGGATTTCTAACAGTTGAAGTGTCTGATCAAGCGTTTTGTTGATGTCGAGTTCACCAAATTCGGTGGTATTGCCGACCCGGGAAAAATTGAGCAAATTTCCGGCGATATTAGTGGCCCGCTCGGTCTGTTTTTGCACTTTTAATAAAAGCTTATGTTTCGGATCGGTTTCGGGAATCATCCCTAACAGCATTTGGGTATAGCTCGAAACGCCGGTCAGCGGGGTATTAACTTCGTGCGCGACCCCGGCCGCGAGCAGTCCGATACTCGAAAGTTTTTCGCTTTGCTGGAGGGATTCTTCGAGTTTAACCCGCGAAGTCACGTTTTCCATCACAATAATGGCTCCGGTTTGACCTTGCGAAACGGTTCGAAGCGGAGCGATGGAAACATTGAGAATCAAATAATTGCCGCTGATACTGGTCGTATGCAGTTTGTAAGCATTGCGTAATTCCT
Source organism: Acidobacteriota bacterium (assembly GCA_031413075.1). Lineage (GTDB taxonomy): Bacteria > Acidobacteriota > Blastocatellia > Pyrinomonadales > Pyrinomonadaceae > JAIBCC01. The sequence continues at coordinate 9,209 of JANOEF010000389.1, forward strand.
GTAAATGCCAACGTGATTTACCCAAAATCTGCAGTAGATTGACGGAGAAGTTTTCATCGAAAAGATTGATTACAAGTTTGCCGACAACTTGTTCCC
>JANOEF010000390.1:0-3111 GCA_031413075.1 Acidobacteriota bacterium
CCGAAATGCTCGGCGCAAATTCTGCACTTTTAGTTAATATTGGAAAGTTTGCTCAGGAATTTTTGCTGATGGCGATGATGGAATTTAATGTTATTCGTCTGCCGGATGGTTTCGTGCAGGGTTCTTCGATTATGCCGCAAAAAAGGAATCCGGTGGCTCTGGAACATATTCGGGCGATTGCCAGCAAAGCTCTCGGGCAAAGTTTGGGTGTTTTTACTGCCGTTCATAACACCCCGTTCGGCGACATCAACGATTCCGAAGACGATATTCAACCATTGATTTATCACGCTTTGCGGGATGCCACCCGGGCGGTTTCGTTGTTTGCGGCAACCTTAAAATCTGCCAGTTTTAACCTCGAAACTCTTCGCCGCCGGGCCGAAGCCAATTTTATCACAGTCACCGAATTAGCTGATTCGATTGTCCGTAAAGAAAATTTGTCCTTCAGAATCGCACATAAAATTGTCGGAACTTGCGTTAGAAATGCGCTCGAACAAAACGGAGAAATTACCCACTCCATCCTGCAAAATGCGGCGCAAGAAATTTTGGGAAGGGAATTGTCGTTCACTGAAGCAGAGTTAAAAGAAACTCTGACCCCGGAATATTTTGTTTCGATTCGGACTATTTACGGCGGAACCGCTCCTGACGAGACCAAACGGGCCTGGTCGGTAGAAAAGGAATTGGAATTGACCGATGAAAAATGGTTGATTGATGCCAATCATCGTTTGGAGAGTGCGGCTGAAAATTTAGAAAATACCGTTGAAAGTCAATTAAAATAACCTTAGTTCGAGCTAAGAATTATTGCCCACTTGACAAGGTTCGATATAACTTCCGGGTGTTCCGCGTCTTCCGCAGGCATCTTTTTCTTAAGGGCAGTTCTATAAATTGCCGTCTGCTTTAGCTGACTGGACGATTTTAGTCTAAAGACCGGCTTGAGCCGAAATTAAAAAAATATTTATTCCTGACAACTTTAGCTAAAGCATCGAGGATGATTGATTGAATTTACCAATTTGGCTCAAGCCCCAATTCATGTTATCGCTCACCTCCAGTTAAAACTGGAGGCAATTTATAAAAACTGTCTCTGATTTTTAAATTTTTAGAATCCCCCTTAACTCGAACTGCTGTTAAAATAAGGTCAACAGTTTTTCGACAATTTGTTTGGCCGCAAACGGTTTGGCAAATCGAAGTGTATTTTGTTTCATTTCCTCAAAACGTTTTGGATCGGATAAAATGCGGTCAATTTTGTATGCGAGAGTCGGTAAATTGTTGCATTTAATCGCACATCCTTCTTCGAGCAGATGATCTGAATTGCGTTCTTCTTGTCCCGGAATCGGATTGACCACGACGAAAACCAATCCTTTGGCGAGTGCTTCGCAGGTTGTCAGTCCGCCGGGTTTACCGACAATCAGATCCGCCGCCGACATATATTCATCCATCTCGCGGGTGAATCCAACCGGTTTGAAGACAACCCCGGATTTTTTCATCAATTCGGCGGAAACTTTTTCTAAGTTCGTTTTTAATTCTTCATTTTTTCCGCACATGGCCAGAACCTGGGCCGGAGTTTGCAATTCCGAAAGGGCCTGCAAAGTGTGTTCTATTTTACCAACTCCAAACCCGCCGGCCGAAACCAAAATCGTGATTCTATCCTCAGCCAACCCGTATTTTTTTCGCATCTCGATTTTGTCTTTAGTTTGGCTAAAAATAGGATCAATCGGGATACCTGAAACCGTTAATTTACCGGCATCAATTCCGATTTTTTCCAAATGAACCCGCGTTTCTTCGATAGCCACAAAATATTGTTCGTAATGATGGCAGAGCCACAAGGCGTGCGCGTCAAAGTCAGTCACCACAATCACTTGCGGACAAGAGATTTTCTTTTTGGCCTTGAGCCAGGAAATTATTTCGGATGGTAAAAAATGGGTGCAAATAGCAATATCGGGCTGATAATCCTGCAATAGTTTGACGAATGGAAGTGTGTTGAGCCGATCTAAGGCCAGCCGACGGCGTTCATTTTCCCATGGTTTATCCAGAGAATCGTAGAGCCACCCCAAAACTTCGGGCATATTATTGACCATATCCAGATAGGCCTTGCCGTAAAGACGGCGAAACAGCGGGTTCGTGTATTGCAGCACATCCACATTCCGAACTTCGGCACCGGTGTTCATTGCATTAAAGGTTTTTTCGAGTGCTTCGGCCGCCCGCAAATGCCCGGCGCCAACTGAAGCTGATAAAATTAAGACTTTTTTGAACATAGTATTTTTTAATCCGAATGTTGTATTTCAGGATATTGAACTAATTTGTAACCACCAATTTGGAATTAGCCTTCAAATTGCTACAATCATAACTTTTACGAGATATTTTGGAAACCGAAAACCAGTCAATATTCTTGAGCGAAGGGGCGAAAGCGATGTTTGTTTCATCGTTTTCGTTTGCGTTGATGAATATTTTGGTCAAGCAGCTTTCACATATTCCGGCCATGGAAGTCGTTTTTTTTCGCTGTGTGGTGTCAGCCGTGGTCTGTCTGGTGATGCTACGGGGTAAAAACGTCAACATCTTGGGAAATAATCATTTATTGCTATTTTTGCGGGGGGCTTCGGGAACTTTGGCGTTATATTGTTTCTTTTTGACGATCCAAAATGTGCCACTCGCGAGCGGGGTGACGCTGTCATATTTGTCGCCGATTTTTACCGCGATCTTGGCAATTTTTGTTTTAAACGAAAAAATCAGAGGGTTACAGTGGCTATTTTATCTTGTTTCTTTTGCGGGTGTATTTGTCATCAAGGGGTTTGACGCAAATTTTCCGACCATTTATTTTGTGACCGGTTTATCAGCCGCTTTTTTTTCGGGGGTGGCGTATAATTTGGTGAGAAGTCTCAAGGGCAGCGAACATCCGCTGGTGATAGTTTTTCAATTTCAGGTAGTCGGAATCATTGCCGGATTTATTTATATTCTGTTTGATTGGAAAATGCCGTCGGGTTGGGATTGGGCATATTTAGCCGGAACGGGCATTTTAACCCAAATCGGACAGGTTTTTTTGACCAAAGCCTTACAGGCGGAGGCCGTCGGACAAGTTTCGATCATCAACTATACAGGTGTCATTTATGCAATCTTTTT
>JANOEF010000391.1:0-4340 GCA_031413075.1 Acidobacteriota bacterium
CCCCGAATTTTGAACCGCTGAATACTTTGCCGAGGTAAAGGAAAATCAGGCCCACGGTGGTTAAAGTTGCGGCTAAACCGAAACTGAAGGCGGTTGTCAGCACCAGTCCGTAACCAACCCGGCCCAGCGAAATTGCCGAAAGCATCAGCACCAGCGCCGACGGGCAGGGCAATAATCCGCCCGAAATTCCCAGAGCCAGCAAGCTTTTCCACGAAATTTCATCCGGCGGCAGATGTGAATGGGTATGTCCGTCGTGCGTGTGCGTCAACTCGTCATGAGAATTATGATGAGCCCCTTCGTCCGAATGTTCGCCGTGGTGGTGATGGCTCGGGCCGTGTTCATGCGAATGGTGATGCCCGGCTTTTTCCCATCCCATTACCGAAAAAAAACGAGATTTGAACATCGTCAAGCCGATATACAAAACCAGCAGCCCCGAGACAAAGCTCAAAAACGGGATCAATTTTTCGGGCAAGATATAGTTTGAGGCAAAAAGCGTAATTAATCCGAGCGCAAAAACGCCGAGGGTATGAGTGATGGTGACGGTAGCGCCTAAGAACAAAGCGTGTTTGAGCGTTCCGCGTGAACCGACCAGATATGCGCCAACTACTGTTTTACCGTGTCCGGGTGACATGGCGTGCATGGCGCCCAACCCGAAAGCTAACAGCAACCCGAAAATTACAATGGCGGGTGTAATTTCGGGCACCGCAATCAGTTCGGCCAGATGATCTCGCTGAATGGATGTGGTCGGGTGTCCGTCACGATTTTGCAAAAGCCTGGCGTTGGCCGGGCTGGCGTTGGCTGAAAATGAAAATTGAGCCGTTCGTTCGGCTAACGGAGCATTAAGATTTTCCGGCGGATAAGCCTTTAATTCATCGGTCAGCGCACTGCCAAAGGCATTTGCATCAAAGATATTTATCCCGTTCCCCCGAGTGATCACAATTTCATTCCAACCTAATCTCTCGGCAAAGTTTTGGTTTTTGAAACTAACCTGATTGATTTGGGTGAGATTTGATAGATTGCCCGCCAGATTCCATTCAATTCGCAAAGTCGGTAAATTTCCGGCCCCTTCTGTGAGCGAAATGTTTTTTGATTCCGAACGAATTTCGAGTGGCGCCTGATTGACCGTTAAAACTAAATTGGCCAAAATTTCGGGCGTCAATCCTTCAGCATAAGCGTTTAATTCACTTTCGGACAGAGCACCGTTGTGATCGGTATCAATTTCGTTCTGTAACTGAAAGGTCGGAATCTCCGCTATATCAACCACCTGACGAATTTTTATCTGTGATTTTTCAACCTCAAGCCGTGAAAACTGATTAAGGCTGAAATTTCCGAGCGGGTGTGCCGAGGCGGAAACGGTTAAAAATAAAAGTGCGATAAAGATGTATAATTTAGTTTTCATTTCAGTTCCAATAATGCTTTTTTAGCGTTTTCCGACTGGATCAGATCAAATCTCGGATTTAGTTTTAAAGCCTGTTCCAACAACCTTTTGGCTTCGCGTCCATTGCCCAGATCCTTTTCGATCATCCCGGCGTGATACAAGATTCGCGCTTCGTTTGATTTCAGATTCATGGCAGCTGCAATGGCGGTTCGGGCATCAGTCAGTTGCCCTTTTTTATATAAACACCAGGCCAGGGCGTCAGCCGTGAAAATATCTTTTCGCCATTCTGATTCGCGTCTGGTAATTTCCAGTGCTTCATCAAGTTTTGTATGATGGTCAGCCCACAGCATGGCTAAACGTTTTTGGTCATGATTGACGCCGAGTTTTTGTTCGATCACTTCAACCAAATCGTATTGCTGTTTGGCCTGTTCAAAATTGCCTTGTTTAGTGTAGATGTCGCCAAGCAAAATCGTGGTTTCGACATTCGGGAGGCGTTTGTTGGATTCGGTCAACAGTTGAACAGCGGTTTCAAAGTCGTTGTTTGAAGCCCGGACGCGACCTTTTCCGGCGAGGGCCAAATGATAATTGGGAAAATTCCGGAGAGCCTCATCAAAAACTTTTTCGGCTTCCGGGTATTTACCGTTTTTCCAGAGTTCGTCGCCGAGCTGAACCAGACACCAACTTTGAGCTTCTTTATCGCCCGGATCAGCGGTGCGGGCGGCCAGTTTGAACATTTCAACGGCCCCCTTGTGATCGCCGTGCAATGAGCGCAGATGGGCAACTCTTGCATATGACGACATATTCGGTTTCAGATCAACCATTTTTTGAGCTGCTTCGACTGCCGCCTGATAATTACCGAGTTCGGCATTGGCATCCGTCAAAACTCCGTAAACAAAATCATCATTCGGAAATTCAGCGTTTAGTTTTTGCCCGGCTTCGAGAGCTTCGGGAAAACGGTGAAAGGTCAGATCCAAAGATGCTTTTAATTTTCGGGCGGAATTATCTGTCGAATCAATTTGCAAAGCCTTTTCGACAGCCGTTTGAGCCTGATTATTCAAACTGAAATCGCCTGTTTCCCGCGCCAGACGGATAAAAGCAATCGCCAGTTGAGTATAACCTTGCGGCTCGTTTGGAGCTTTTTCAATCAGTTTTTGGGCGGCTTTGATTTGTGGATTAGACGAATTTGCCTTTTCGACATTTTCGGTCGTCATCGTTGGATGATTGGTAGTTGCAGTTAATTTTGAACATCCCGACATCAAAAAAAACGAAAAAAATATGATTGCGCACAAATAAAATTTCATTTCAATTTTTGGTAGTAACATAGCCTTAATGATTATTTGGGAACTCGGTGGGATTATTCGTTTGAAGTCGGTCGGTAGATTCAAGTGTGAGCCAAAAATTATTTGATTCACACTTGAATTAGCATTAACCAATTAGAGACTAATTAGGGAAGTTAGGTGTTCGTGGGGTATTACCCGCATGCGGAACGCCTAAATAGGGAAATCTCGTCAAATACGGAACATCGTTTTGGCTGACACCGTCGCCCAAAGCATTGTTTGGAGCAATATTGGTATCAGGTGTAAAAGGTGTTCCGCCAGCTACGGCACGAAGCGCAATGTCGGTCACATCGTCACCGACCCGGCGACCGTTCGGGAACCCGGCTACGTCTCCACCGAGCAAGCCTAATTTGTTGATATTGGCAAAAGGTGTCGGCGGAATCGCCACATTCAAACGCAGATATTCGTGCGGTTGTCCGTCCGAAAGAAAAGTCGTGTAATTTGGTCCGGTAATCGGATTAACCGGGATGCCGGTCGCAAAAATCGAAACCAAATCATTGCGCGGCGCGGCTGGAATGCTGATTCCAAAAACGGCTTGTAACAATTTGGGTAATTCAGGATCCACGACCGCACCCGCAAATTGGGCATCATCAATCGGCGACGAGGCATTGAACGAGTCTTTCATTCCCAGCGGAATGACAACTTCATTAACCAATGGATTGCCAAGCCGTGAAATTTGTCTCCAGGGACCTTCGTTGACAGTTCGGGTTGGATTGATAACCTTGGTCGAACGGCGGCTGGCAGTTGCCCAAACGCCAATCACCGCATCCGAAGCCGTCGGACTCGCTGGCATTTGATTACCGCGAGTTACTTCCTGAATTGGAACTTCAATCGCAATGGCGTTGACATTAAATCCGTGAGTTGAGCTGATTCCACCGTTTTGTCCGATTGATTTTAAGTTCAAAAGGTCAAAAACGCCGCCAACGTCAACCAAAAATCCTTCGTCACGCTGTCCGGCAAAAACTCGTCCGCCATTTGGCAAAGCAAAAACAGCAGGTTTTCCTAAATCATCTTCGTAATTGGGGGTAACTCTCGGTCCAACATTGCTCGGCGGAGACAATAATCCGCTAGCCATTACATCAGTTCGCCCACCGTTGTTATTACCTTGTCCTTTGATGTCGCTAACTCGGGTGACGGTATAAGTTTGCGGCATATTGTAATCAAGATCGTTTAACGAACTGATGACACCGTTACTGTTGGCATTACCCAAAGTAATGGCGTTGTGTCCTAAGATCGTGTTCGGATTTTTTATCTTGGTATTGAATTGGAATTGATAAACCACGTCTTCGAGTCCGTCGCCGGTGTTATCAATTTTGATTTCATACAATACTGAATCATCGAAACGGAAAAACTGGGGTCCGCCCGATGGATCTTGAAACGGAATGTAGTTGGCGATTAACGTGACATAGCCTTCGCGTCCCGGTTCGATGCTGCGAAAAGCGTAAGTGTCTGTGTTATCCGCGAATCTGTCCATACTGATGAGCGGTGCTTCTGAGTGGCTTGATGCCAAAATGGATTGAATTCCAACAGCATTCAAAAACATCATCATAATTAGAAAGAAACCTGATACTTTTACGAAAGTATTACTTAAACTAATAGTCATTTTTACTCCTTGTTTGGTTACC
>JANOEF010000392.1:0-2539 GCA_031413075.1 Acidobacteriota bacterium
ATTCAAAAAATTCTTCTGTGCTCATTTGTCCATTCTACTACATTCCACTAAATTACCAGTAGAACCACTTTTAATAGAAGTGATGACAAAGAAAAATTTCTTTCATCCACGTTCATAGATTTCTTTGATGCCGTGGTCGAAAATGTCGAAAGAAATCAAAATGAGGAAATAATTACATTTTTGGCCGACCGAAAAACCGGCGATTTCACGATTTCCAAGATTGAAGTCCGCTTGGATTAAGAGAAAAAATCATGATGGGATCACAATCACAATCAATATGGAAAAAGGGTGAGCGTTAACGAAAAGGAGTTTTTTTATCACTTCGTTAAAAAGTCTGAAAGGTTTTTTCCGAATTGTCTTATCAAAATGTATGGCGAGGTTGAGCCAATTGTTAGGCCAGCAAATTCGTCAAATTGAGTACAATACTTTCGAATTATTTGAGGAACAGAAAAACCTTCATCTCGGTTTGATACTGCAGTTTAATTAAAGGGAAAAAACAAAATGGGAAAAACAACACAAAAAGGCAGGCTCATTTCAATCACAACCGCATTGGGGGAAGACTTTTTGTTGCTCAGAAAAATGTCCGCGACCGAAGGACTTTCTCAACTCTTTACCATCAATGTCGAACTCCTCCACGAAGAGGACAAAGGTCTGGGCAAGGTCACGCTGGTTGAACCCGAGTCCATTTTGGGGAAAGCCGTCACCATTTCGGTCACTCAAAATGATCAGGAAAAACGCTATTTCAGCGGCATCGTCAGTCGTTTTTCGCAAGGTACTCGCGCCACTAATTATTCCTATTATTATGCCACCATCGTTCCGCATGTTTGGGTTCTCACGCAAAACGTCCAAAGCCGGATCTTTCAACATATTTCCGTTCCTGACATTTTACGCAACGTTTTTGCCGATTTCGAGGTTTTATATGAAATTCAGGGTGATTTTAAGCCGCGCAACTATTGTGTTCAATATCGTGAGTCGGATTTCGATTTTGCCTCGCGGCTAATGGAAGAAGAAGGGATTTATTATTATTTCGTATACGAAGGCGGCCGAGATAAGATGATTATCGCCAACACCCCGCAATCGCATCGAGATTGTCCGAATAAATCCGAACTTCCCTATTTCATAGAAGAACTAGGCGACAAAAAATGGGTCAATTCCATTATGACCTGGCAGATAGAATCTAAACTCCAAAGCGGAAAAGTAACTTTTGGGGATTACAATTTTCAGTTGCCAACTCAAAGACTAGATGGCTCTCAACCAAGTCGTTTTAATCTCGGTGGTAACCAAATGATGGAAGTCTATGACTTTCCGGCAGGCTACGCCCGCAAATACGACGGGATTGACAAGAGTGGTAGTGAACAGGCCAGCAGTCTGCAAAACGTTTATCAAGATAAAACCGAGACGCTCAAAATCAGAATGGAAGCATTGGATGCGCAGGTCAAAGTCTCCGAAGGCTCATCATTCTGCTCGACTATTACCGCCGGACACCGATTTAAGTTAGCGAATCATCCGAGTGGCAATCTGAATTCACAATATGTAGTAGTTTCAGCCACCCACGAAGCCGAACAATCGCCGGATTATGTTTCGGAAATGGATGTCGCCCGGGCTTATGAAAATGGATTTAGCTGTATCCCGCATGGAGCCGGGACTCCGGTGTATCGACCGCCGGTCAAAACTCCGAAACCAATTATTTACGGAACGCAGACGGCAGTGGTGGTAGGACCGGCCGGAGAAGAGATTTTCACGGATAAATACGGACGAGTGAAAGTACAGTTCAATTGGGATCGGGAAGGACAGATGGATGCGAACAGTTCGTGTTGGATTCGGGTGACGCAATCGTGGGCTTCGAACAAATGGGGAATGATGTTTATACCGCGGATCGGAATGGAAGTATTAGTGACTTTTCTGGAAGGAGATCCGGATCAACCGACGATTACCGGTTGTGTTTATAACCCTGTCGCCATGCCCCCCTACACTTTGCCGGGTGAGAAAACCAAATCAACCATCAAATCAAATTCGAGCAAGGGTGGAGGTGGATTCAACGAATTCCGGCTTGAAGACAAAAATGGTGAAGAACAAATCTTTATTCATGGTCAGAAAGACCTGGATGTCAGAATCTTAAATAACCGCCGCGAATTTATCGGAATGGACCGTCATTTGATCGTCAAGCGAGACAAGCGAGAGAAAATCGAGCGGGATGATCATCTTCTGGTTGAACGCGACAAAATTGAAAAAATCGATCGCGATTATCACCGCCAGGTTGAAGGTAAAATAGCTTTCAAAACGGAAGGCTCCTCCTCTAATGAAGTTTTTGGCAATGTAGCGGAAAAAGTCGGCGGTAATTATTCGATGGAGGTCACGGGCAGTTATACCGTCAAAGCGAATACGTTGGTACTGGAGGCCACCCCAACCGAGCTGGACACCGCCACGAGCCCGTCCGGTCGACCCGCACCCCGTCGGCTGGGCGGGCTCGCCCTCTTGCTGCGATCAGGTGGCCCGGCACTGGTACAGGCAGACATGACTCAGCGCGTGTCGAAGAGCG
>JANOEF010000393.1:0-1880 GCA_031413075.1 Acidobacteriota bacterium
GACGGGAAACAAAAAAAGAAGACGACCGGCAGATGACCCTGTTTTAAGGGTTGTTCAAGACCGTTGACAGCGCTGTAAGGCGTTGTTATTATGTCGACGATTGAAACGATTCCCCCAATCGTTTGTTTTTAATATCCCACAATACATTAATTATGATCTATCTGACCAAACACGAGAAGATTGTTTTATTCTCTCTGGCCGCAGTCTTTCTGTGCGGTTCGGTTTTGAATTGCGCGTTCAAAAGTCACCCAAAGTTTCTCGCCGTATTTAATGTATTCTGCGTTTTTCTGCGGGCAATTTGGGTTTTAATTTCTTAAATTTTTATCTCCAACTGTTGCTATTAAATTGCAAACAGGTTCTATAACGATTTGGTTTTGTCTCCGAAGGAGACTGACATTATAGCGTAGCGAGAATCGCTCCGTTAGCTCAAGTAAGCGTCCCGTCTCTGAAGGAGACGAACATAACTCATTGATTGTTTGACACTTTCAGCGTCAAAACGAATATTTGTCAACCTCGTCGGGTTTCACCCTCCGCTATCTTGTCGGTCTCCTTTGGAGACAAGACATGACAAAAATTAAAACTGTTATAAGTTATTTTTTACATATTCCTAAATCAATCGTTTAATCAACAGCTACGAAAAAATCGTGGCTTTTTTTGTTTTTTGCCAACTCATGAAAATATTCTTATCTGCTGTTACAGTCCGGAGTTTAATTAAAATCAAATTTCAAGGGAACTCACTTTTATTTTTTCTCAAATAAATGCTAAAAATTAAGCGTTATGAAGAAAATCTTGAAATTGATGGCGATTTTAGTGGTGTTGATAATTGGGGCGGGATTTATATTTGTCGGTTACATCGTAAAATTTAAACCGAATATTCCGGTCGAAGAACTCAGGATTGAATATACGCCCGAAAGAATCGAGCGCGGAAAGTATCTGGCTCATCATGTTAGTCAGTGCATTGATTGTCACTCGACCCGTGATTGGCAAAAATTTTCCGCTCCGATAATTCCGGGAACGGAGGGCAAAGGCGGCGAACCTTTTGACCGTTCACAAGGTTTTCCGGGTAACTATTATGCGTCTAATCTGACGCCTTTTCATTTAAAAGATTGGTCTGACGGTGAGATTTTCCGGGCTCTTACGGCCGGTGTCAGCAAGGATGGGCGCCCGTTGTTTCCGGTGATGCCCTATCCCTATTACGGAAAAATGGATCGGGAAGACATTTATTCGATTATCGCATATCTTCGGACATTGCCTCATCTTGAAAATAACGTCCCGGCAGCTGAAACAAACTTTCCGATGAGCATTATTATTCATACAATTCCCGCCAAACCCGAATTTTCTACTAAACCTTCTCCGACTGATAAAATCAATTATGGTAAGTATTTGACTTCAGCTTCCGCTTGTATTGAATGTCATACACCGGCCAAACGCGGACAAATTATCGAAGATTTAGCTTTTAGCGGCGGTCGGTATTTTCCGATTCGCGGCGGAGTTATCGCGTCCGCCAATATTACGCCTGACAAAGAAACCGGAATTGGAAATTGGACCGAAGAGATTTTTGTAGAACGATTTAAGATGTTTGACCAGATTGCTCATTCCACCAATAATCAGGTCAAAGACGGAGAATTTAATACTATTATGCCCTGGGTTAAATATGGCGGCATGACACGACAGGATTTAGGTTCGATCTTTGCTTATTTGCAGACCTTAAAACCGGTTTCAAATAAAGTTACAAAAAACGTTCATGCGAAGTAAGCACCAATGCACAATTAACAATGGACAATGGACAATGCAGAAAACCCTAAAACCAAAGCGACTGAACCATTGGCACACTTTTCTTTATTTTCAATCTGTCGCAAATCTTTTGCTGACCTGCTTAA
>JANOEF010000394.1:0-8499 GCA_031413075.1 Acidobacteriota bacterium
GCGCGACCAAAGCAGCGCAGGCGTGATCGTGCCGCACACCTCGCGCTGGGCGCGCTCAACAGCGATCGTCTCGACCGCCATCGCGTTCTGCACCGCACGACTGCCACGCAGCAGCAAGGCCAGCGTCCACATCGTCTGCAGACCTCACGCGCGTGCGTTGCGCAATTTAAGGAATTGGTCAGACGAGTCGGGATTCCTGAATAAGGTTGCGATAAGATAAATCAGAAATAGTTGCTGTTGTAAATAATTCTTGTGTTTTGCTGGTAGTTTCAACTAGGGAAACTGCAATTATTGCGAAAATAAGCTTTAGCCGAACTTAAAAGAAAATATCAATCATCCTTTTTATTTTTGGCTAAAGCTATTCGGAATTTCTTTTTTTATTAAATGAATTCGGCTAAAGCCTGTATATTCTTACTTTTCGAGTCCCACGAGTTGAAACTCGTGGCAATTTATAAAAGCTCTGCCCAAATTACTTCCAGTAACAAATAATTAGTTATGCCAAATATCGAGCTCAATTACGGTAACTCATCAATTCCGTTTGAATATGACGAAAATCAGTTTCAGGTTTTAGGAAAGTTAACTCAAGATCCGGCGTTGACTGACGTTGAAATCGGTGCGGCGTTTGATAATCCGATTGATTCAAAAACACTTGAAGAACTAATTCAACCGAACGAAACCGTTTTATTGGTGGTACCGGATGCGACGCGTTCGGTGGCGAGTGGCCAAATCGTTAATTTACTCGTCCGCCGACTGATTGCCAATGGAACAATGCCGCACGAGATTGCTTGTATTTTTGCCGTTGGGATTCATCGCCCCGTCACCGAAGCCGAAAAACTTGAGATTCTGACGCCGTTTATCGCTCAACGGATCAAGACTTTAGAGCATCAGGCGCGGGATTTGGCGGGCATCGTCAGACTTGGCGAAACAAAGCGCGGAATTTCCATCGAACTCAATCGCGCCCTCACCGAATACGATCACGTTATTTTAATCGGCGGAATTTCGTTCCACTATTTCGCCGGATTTACCGGCGGACGAAAGCTTGTTTGTCCCGGACTCGGTTCGGCCCGGACGATCAGCGAAACGCATAAACTCGCCTTTGATTTTGAACAAAAAACCCGGCAAACAGGTGTCGGCATCGGACTTTTGCAAGGAAATCCAGTTCACGAAGAATTTTTAGAGGTTGTTCAATCAATCAATCCCAGTTTTTCAATCAATACTTTCGTCAATGGCAAAGGCGAAGCCACCGCCGTTTTTACCGGCCACTGGAAAACCTCGCATCACAGGGCTTGCGAGGTTTACGCTGAAAAACAGACTGTTCGAACCTCCGAAAAACGTGAATTGGTAATAGTTAGCTGTGGCGGTTTACCGCACGATATAAATATGATTCAGGCTCATAAAGCCCTCGAAATGGCTTCGCACGCCTGCGCGAACGGCGGCACCATTATTTTCCTCGCCGAATGTGCCGATGGACTCGGGCGAAGCGATTTTTTAAGTTGGTTTGAAGCAGAAAATTCCGTTGGTTTAGCTGAAAAACTCTGCCAAAGCTATCAGGTCAACGGACAAACCGCGTGGAGTTTATTGACCAAAGCCGAAAGATTCAATATTCAGGTCGTGACGGCTTTGAGTGAAAATGAAACCGGGAAAATGCGTCTAAACAAGTGCAAAAGTTTGACCGCCGCTTTCTCCGAAGTTGACCCCGCCGTCAAAGGCTACATTTTGCCATTTGGTGCAAAATTTATGGTTAATTTGCAATAAATTTTGAACTCTCCCTGCAATTTTTGCGTTTTTGATTGAGCCACTTCATTTTTGTTTTGTGTTAAAATGTCAAAACAGAAGACTTTGGCAGAATTTGGGGTATAAAAATAAAGTGGAATTCAGTTATAAAACCTTAATCGAAATCGGTCTCCTGATACTTTTTGCAACGGTTCACGGATATGTCGGTGCCTGGCTGGCGGTGCGGATGCTCTTTCGTCCACGCCATTCCGTCAAAATTTTTGGTCTCACTATCTTTCCACAGGGAATGATTCCGCGTCATCGTGACCGCATGGCCAAGGCTATCGGTAAAGCAGTCGGCGAAGAGCTTGTTTCCAAAGAAACCGTTTTAGAAGAATTGTTTGAAAAAGACTTTTTACGCCGGAAAATAAACAGCGTGGTTGATTCCTATACCCAGGAACTTTTATCGCAAAATTATCCCTCCCTGATCGAAGCACTTCCTTCAAATTTACGTGAACCTGTTTTAGATGCGATTTCGAGTTTGCAATTAAAAATTGGGGCACATATTCAAACCGTTCTCAAAAGCGAAGATACGGTGCACTCAATCGGCGGTTTTGTGGAGCGCCGGGTGGATGAGTTTTTATCCCAAAGAGTTTCGGAAGTAATTGATGATGAACAGTTTAATACAGCTCTTAAGTTCCTCGAAACTCGAATTAGAAGCGCAGTCACAGAGCCAAGCCTCGAAATAAAAATTGCGGATTTTATCAGTCGCCGGGTGGATGATCTGGCAAATACAAGCACGACTCTCGGCGAAATGTTCACTCCTGACGCGATTGCGCTGGTCAAAGAAAAGGCAGTCGAACAAATTGATCCGATTATCCATCATTTGACCGAACTGGCGGCGGCGGAAAAGACGCGAAATCAAATCGGCGCAATCATCAAAAAAGAAGTTCACGAATATTACGAAGGCTTGCCCTTTATTAAAAAAATCTTCGTGTCGCGTGATACTTTACTCGGCGAAGTTGACGATTTGGTCAATGAATCCCTACCAAAGCGAATCGAAGAAACTTTGCGCGGTGATTTTTTTGCCGAAGAAGCTTTCCAGTTTATTGACTCGAGCATTGATTCGGTTCTCTCGCGTCCAATTCAGACATTGATCGGACAAATTGCGCCAAATCAACTGGCACGAGTAAAGACCCAAATCACCAAAAGCGTGATTGGTTTGATTCAGAGCGAAGAAATGCAGACTTCCATTTCTGCCTATCTGACCGATTCGCTTCACAAGATCCGCCCGCATAGTCTTGATGCGATTTTGCAAACCATTCATCCCGAATCCGAGGAAAAACTTAAAAAGATGCTTTCCGGCGGTCTTTTGAATATTTTGAATCAGAAAGAAACTGCTAATATCATCAACTCCGTTTTATCTAAACAAATCGAACGTCTGATGTCTGCTCCAATCGGTAAACTCTCCGACCATATTTCCGAAGAACAGATGAATTCCACCGGCCATCAACTGACCGAAACAATTCTCGAAGCCGCCAAAGAAAAACTTCCGCAAGCCATTCAGGAGTTTAACATCGGTGAAGTTGTGCGCGAAAAAATCAACCACTATCCGGCAGAAAAACTCGAAAGTCTGGTGATGTCGGTCGCTAAGGAACATCTCCGCACGATTGAACTGTTCGGGGCATTTTTTGGATTTGTAATTGGTGTCGTGCAGGCTGTTCTTTCATACTATATTTTTGTCAAATAATAAATTTTCCCAACCCAAAACCTCGTTCGTTATGTAGCAAATGGTGTAATCACTATTTTAAATATTTTGGCAACCCTTTTCTAAATCATACTAAATATTAAACTTACAATCTTTGGCACACCTTTTGCCCAAACGGGCAATGCAAGTTGTTTGGACTTGAGCCTAACAACTTAAATCTATGAAATGGATAGGTGAGGAAAAAAAGATGAGATTAACAAAAAACAATTTAGTAGCTTTAGCATTGATAATCGGAATGTCATTGATGACCGTTTTTGCCCAGAATTATGGAGCCAACCGCAATGAGATCAGAACCTTGCTGAACCAAATCGAAGTTAAATCAGATAACTTTAAGTATCAATTAAATCGTGCCCTGTATAGCACTGTAAACAATCCCCGGGCAGAAGCCAATATCAACAATATCGTCGCCAATTTTGAAGATTCGGTTGACAGAATGAAACAAAACTACTCTTACCGCCGCGACATTTCCAACGATTTGCGCGATGTTTTGGCAAAAGCCAATCAAATCGAAAACGTCATGCGCCAATATCGTTTTGATCCGCAAACCGAAAATGCGTGGAGACTTTTGAAAACTGATTTGAATTCTCTTTCAAGTTATAACAACTCAAACGGAGGTTGGAATAATTCTTATTCAAACGCCTTAAACGGAACTTTTCGTTTGAATATCAGCCAAAGCGACAATGTAAATTCGGTGATTGACCGCGCTCTTTATGATGTCAACTATAATCAACGCGAAAGAATGCAGAACAATTTACAAAGACGTTTGGCAGTTCCCGAATATTTAGCAATCGAAAGAACAAACAGAACCATCAAAATGGCTTCTTCAAATGCCAATCAAACCAGTTTTGAAGCAAACGGTCGTCCAAATACCGAATATCTTTCAAACGGTAAAACGATGACTAATACTGTTACACTTTCCGGCGACAAATTGACCATCAGTTCGGACGGAGAACGCGTAAATGCTTTTTACATTGCCTTCGAGCCATTTAACAACGGTCAAAAATTAAAAGTTACCCGACGCTTAAATTTGGAAAATCGCGGTCAAACGATTACTGTTTCGAGCGTTTATGATAAGACTTCAAACGCTGCAAGCTGGAATCTTTATCGAAATGACGGTTCCAATTATCCAAACAACAACCATGGCAACAATAACTATGGCAACAATAACTATGGCAACAAAAGTTTCTATATTAAAAATGGAACTCAATTAGTTGCAACACTGACCACGGATCTTTCAACCGACCAAAACCTCGAAGGCCAAAGGTTTTCGATGATGGTCACCGCACCTTCTAACTATTATGGAGCTATTATTGAAGGAACCGTCAGCAAAGCTAATCGCTCAGGCCGCTTTTCAGGACGGGCTCAGATGAACTTGAATTTTGAAACCATCAGATTCCGAAACGGAGGCACTTATCGTTTTGAAGGTTTAATTGACAGTATTACTGCCGCAAACGGTAAAACCATTAAGGTTGACAACGAAAACGCAGTCAATGGGTCAAGTCAGATCAAAGATACTGTCATCAGAAGCGGAATCGGTGCGGCCATCGGGGCCATTATTGGCGGTATCGCCGGAGGCGGCAAAGGCGCCGCTATCGGCGCCGCGATTGGGGCCGGTGCCGGAGGTGGTTCGGTTCTAATTCAAGGTCGTGATGACATCGAACTAAACGACGGAACAACCTTTCAAATAACTGCCAGTTCAAGTCTTCGTTAAAGATTAGAGCTGAACGAAAGACCCAAAGACTTCGGAGAAATACCATAATTCTCCGAAGTTTTTAATTTAATATCGGTCAAATGTTTTTAGATTTCGAAATCAAAAAATCTCGTTTCATTAATATTTTATTTTCTCTGAGATGAAATTATTTGGAACTTCTCATAATTTCATTTCGTTCCCTAAACTGGAATATCTAATCGGAGAAAAAAATTTATGAAAAAAGTTAAGGTTATTATTTTTGTCGTTGCATTAATTGTTGGGCTGATGTTTGCTAAAGTTTTTGGTGCTGTTTTGGGTTTTAGTGCTCCAACCTTTAGTTTCAACCTCTTTTCAAAAGTAAAAGGTTCGGGCATACTTCAGACTGAAAAACGTGATCTTTCAGGGTTTAAGAAAATTGACGTGAGCGGAGTTATCGAAATCGAATTAACTGCGCAGAAGGATTTCAGTGTGGTGGTCGAAACGGACGATAATCTGCTCGAATATGTCAAAACCGAAGTTGATGGTGATACTTTGAAACTTTACACCAAACGCGGTCTTTCACCCAAGACCAAAATTCGGGTCGTCATTGCCATGCCTGAATTGACCGAAGCCGAAGTTTCGGGCGTTTCAAAACTGACAGCGGTTGAGATCAAAACCGAAAGCCTTAAACTTGATGTGAGCGGTGCTTCCAGAGTCGAAATCAGCGGCCAAGCCAGAGATCTCAAAATCGAAGCCAGCGGCGCCAGCAAAATTAATACTGAGAATCTGAAAGTCGCAAATGCTGATGTTGACATCAGCGGTGCAACTTTTGTCACGGTAAATGCGACCGAAGAAGTCAAGGCCGATGCTTCCGGCGCGAGTCGGGTTAACTATGTCGGCGAACCCAAAAATGTCATCAAAGATACTTCGGGTGCCTCCCGCGTATCGCAAAAATAAAACACTTTGAAAAAGTTTTAAGCTGGAAAAGTGAAAAAGGAGTCTTTGCTGAAGACAAACTTTTTCACTTTTTTACTTTAAGTCTCAACCGCCTTCGTTTGAATCCCGCACAATGTATTATCTTTATCCAGTCCTAAAACAAAAATATCTATCTTGATTTTTCCAATTCTAAAAACCTTTTTCTCAATTAAATTTATTTGAAGTAAGTTTTTTAGGACGATATAATTCTCCATCTTCTTTCGTTCATCGTCGCCAAACCAATCCCGACTTTTTATTAATGGCTCAAAGAACGCGTTAAACTCCTTTTCTTCAATTTTGCTGTCCATACTGCCTATTTGACTTAAAACATTCTCCAGGCTCACCGAATCTGCCTTTTGCCCGCTAAAAACTTTGATCGCAGCATCAGTTTCGCTTTGATAGGTTAAGCCCCTCACCGCTAATTCAATTTGTCGAACTAAACCATCTGATTCCCGCAACTTTTTGTCATCCTTTTTTCGTTTCTTTCTGCTTGACATCTCAAAATATTCCCCTCAATAAACATTTCTCTGAAGTCTAACACATTAATTTTTTCCGCCAAATCCTTGTTAAAAAAGGCTTTGAGTCGAAATTTAATATTTTTTTAACGTCCTGTGGATTTCTCCTTGCAAAAGCCACCAAAATTTGTTAGTCTGTGAGCCGTTTCTAATAGTTTCAATACCTGTAAGTTGTTGAAAATAAAACACTTAAAGTTTTACTTTAACTTTTAAGCACCTTTCCACAAGACTGTGGAAAAACCTGTGGAAAACTTTTCCTTGACCCCCTCAAACAAAGTAAATAAGCAGGTTTTGAAAGGATTTAGTCAAAATTCTAAATAAATTTTTTCTTATCTATCAGACAAATATATTTTGAATTAGTGCTTAAATGTTTATCCAGAAAGTTAACAAAAATTAGCGGAGAAAAATTATGAATACTTCGGCAGAAAACCCAAATGTTTGGAATAATGTTCTTGAATCTGTAGAAAAAAGATTAAATCGTCAGATTTTTGATTCTTGGTTTCGACCGATTCAGTTCGAAGGACTCAACGAAGAGACAAAAGTATTGCGTCTTCGCGCAACTCAGGTAAATAAGGATTGGGTGCATACCTATTATTCCGATTTGCTCACCCAAACATTTAAAGAACTAGATATTGCCAATTATCGTCTGGATTGGGAAATTGAAGAAACAAAACTGCCGGAAGATTTTTTAGAAGATGACGAAGAAGGTGAATTTTTCTTTGAGAAACAGAAACCGAGTACCGCGACCATCGGTTTTAATTTTATGGAAAATTCAGGTCCCCAAACCGTCCAAAAAAATGCCACTACTAATTTTGTTGATCTCGAACCGATCGAAAATTCACTTAATCCGAAATATAAATTCGGTAGTTTTGTGGTCGGAGCCTGCAACCAGTTTGCCCATGCCGCCAGTCTGGCAGTCGCCGAAGCTCCGGGAAAAACTTACAATCCAATGTTTATTTACGGCGGCGTCGGACTGGGCAAAACTCATTTGATGCATGCCATGGGACATGCGGTCAAAGAACAAAATCGCCATCTGCGGGTTGCTTATATTTCAGCCGAAAAGTTTATGAACGAATTGATAAATGCCATTCGTTACGATAAAACTCAAACTTTCCGTGATAAATATCGTTCGATTGACGTTTTGTTAATGGACGACGTCCAATTTATGGCCGGAAAAGAACGAACTCAAGAAGAGTTTTTTCACACCTTTAACGCTCTACACAATGACCAGAAGCAAATCGTCATAACTTCGGATTGCCCGCCGCGCGAAATTCCGACCTTAGAAGAAAGATTACATTCTCGGTTTGAGTGGGGTTTAATTGCTGATATTGAACCGCCTGATCTGGAAACAAAGGTTGCTATCTTAAAAAGAAAAGCCGATTTAGACGGAGTAACTTTATCGGACGAGGTGGCATTTTTTATTGCCGGAAAAGTTAAAAGTAATATCCGGGAACTCGAAGGTTCGCTGGTCCGGCTGGTTGCAATTTCATCGCTCCGCGGCGTTCCTATTTCAAAAATGCTGGCTCAGGATGCAATTCGAAATATTGTGGACAGCGATCAGCCGGAAGGAATTACACTGGATCGGATCTCTAAATTAGTCGCCTCGCATTACAAATTGTCGGTTGAAGAGTTGAAATCAAAAAATAATTCGCGCCAGATTGCCGTCCCCCGCCAAGTCGCCATGTATCTCTGCAAACGTTTAACCAAACATAGTTTTCCCGAGATTGGCAAAGACTTTGGCGGGAAACATCATACGACGGTGATGCACTCAGTCGAAAAAATTGATGGGTTAATAAAGGAAGATCGTCATTTCCACAGAGTCGTGAGTGATTTAATAGATAATCTTTGCAGTTAATTAA
>JANOEF010000395.1:0-3464 GCA_031413075.1 Acidobacteriota bacterium
TCCGCCTGAGCGCGAGAGCGCGAACAACCCCGTTAAAACCAATCTTGTTCAATAGATAAATAAAGTTCGTTTGCTCGCGCAAACGTGCGGACAAAAGTGTCCGCGCTCCAATCAATTAAAAAAAGCTAAAATTTATCCCCAAATTAAAACCCTGCCGTTTGTTGAAATTGTTGAGCAAAAACACGCGGTCAAAACGGCTGCCGTAACGATTGGCGTAACGGACAAAAATTTGGGCGTTCATCTTCTTGAATTTGTTTGAGCCAAAAGCAAAACGATAAGCAAGCTGGGCATCATACTCGAAATTTTCCGACTCAAAAGTATTTGCTTTATCTCCGGCAAGAGTAGTCGAAAAATTGGTGTTGAAAGTCAGATTTTTAAAAAGCGCATCCCGCCAAGTGATGTTTGTCCCCAGCCGAAATGTGTTGTTGAGCCGTAACTGCTCAAAACTATTCGCCCGTTCTTGTCTTAATTCAAGGTTCAAATCAATATTTTTGATTCCGTTAAATCCAAAACTGACCGTGTGGGAAAGATTGAGAAAATCCGCCTTTTCACGCCCCGGTTGGCGGTTATCCTGAAATGAACGGCTGTAACGATAGCCGAATCTGATTTTGTCGGTCAGCGACCAATCAGCATTTAGATTCTGTGAATAACTTTTCTGGTCGGGGACTTGCGAGAGTTCACGAAAATCGCCGTTGACGGGCAAAAATGCTCCGAATTGATGAACTTGCATAAAATTGTAACCGAGTCGGGGCAACCATTTTATCGGTTTCGCCGGATTAAAAATGGTATTCAAAGGAAGCGAAAGCACCGCGTTGTTTCGACGGCCCAATGTTTTCAAAATAGAAGAAAGGCCGCGTAAATTGTCGCGGTCACGTAAATTGCCGAAAGAAAAACTGATTTCGCCCAAACCGCCTGTCACTTCAAATTGATTTTGGCGGCGGTCTGCCTGATTAAAGGCGGCGAGACTGCGGAAAAGCGGTTGTAATTCTTCGTGCCGGAAGGTTCCTGTTAATCTCAATTTGCGGTCTTTCCAAACCTTGAAACTCCGTAAAAAGTCGTAACTGACCTCGATATACCGGGCATTTCGGGTGGTCGGGCGAATCGGATTGAGCGTTAAATCTTCGGAAATAAACGGGTCCGGCGGATTGCGGAACTGACTGCGGGTAAAACCGCCTTCAAAACGAAGGCGTCCGGTTTTATCCCTAAATTGCAGACGAACCGTACCGCCGCTATTTTTTTCGGCATCATTGACGGCTCTTTGGTTAAACCCGTTGAGCGGCAAAACCGAGCCTTTCATCAGCGACACTTCCAACCTCAATCCGCCCGGTCGTTCTTTGATAAATTCTCTGGCAAAAGTCAGACTCAAAAGGTTGTGATTCGCCCGCGTAAAGCCTAAAAAATTGTCATACCCGACGACCGAAGTTCCGTTTAGAGCCGAAAAAATGACTTCGTTCTGCTTGCCGACGGGAACGGTCACTTGCAAACCACGGCTCTCAAAATTACTGATGAAATGTCTTTGCGTATTGAGCGAAAGATGTCCGATTTTGAGATTGAACCGCCCTTTTTCCAGCCCGACTTGATAACTTGAAAGGTCAATGTTCGGAGCTTGATTGCCCAATTCGCCAAACCGCAGAGCCTCTTGCCGACGGCTCGACCCTGCCATATCAAACTGTGAACTGAGCGTCCAGCCATTCCGTTTAACACTGATTTGGGTGCTCCCCTGCACGCCTGTATCCAAATACGCCAGCCGCGAGGGGCGCGAGAATTGCGGAAAAAATCCGACGTTGCTTTCCCCCTTGAAATTAAGCGACAGATTCGGGGTAAATTCGATTTCGGTTTTACTTTCTGCTTTGATTTCGGGGGCAGAATTCTCGGCTTTCTTTTCCGCGACTTGCAAAGAAAATTCTTTCAGCAGAGTCCATTCCCCGTTTGGATTCACGAGATAAACCGACAGTCTGTTATCGCCAGTCGGCAAAGGAAAAACCTTCGGCGTGTAGCTGAATTTGTTGCCATCGGTAACAAAAAATGCGGAAACATCGGTTTGGTTGAGCATCACGGCCAGGTTTCCCACTCCCTGCTTCAAAGCCTCTTTAAGTTTAAGTTCAATTTTATCGGTGGGAGACAATTCTTTGCCGACAAAGTTTGTGGTTATTTCAATATCATTGCGGGCTTGGGAATATGGAGTGAGGGCGAAAATTCCGAAGCCGATAATGAAGAAACTGCTCAAGATGATTCCGATGAACTTTAGTTTGTAGGTTTTGTTTTGCTGTTTCATTTTGAGCCTCCTCAATTGAAAGGTTTTCCTAACCACTATTAGTTAAACTGAAATGAACGCTCGACTGAACAGAAACTCGTTGCACCTTGTCCCGGGAAAATAGCGCAGACCCGGACAGCACTGCTGGTTCCGACCACAAAGTTGAATGTCTCCTCCCGAATTGTGCCATCCAAAGTGCTGGCAGCAGTCCCTTCGGAATTATTTCCGCTTCGGACTCGAATGGTAAAGTTCGTAGGATTGGTGCAAGTATGTGTCCAGCGCACCCGCGCCGTGCCAGCACCTATTCTCTCAACCGAAGTGATTGTGGGGCTACAAGTCGGGGCCAGTTGAATGCCGAATGGTGTAAGGATGGGTAAGGAGCATCGTTCTCCACCATTAGCCGACGAAAACTGCGAGCAAACTCTAAAAGTGTATCCGCCACCCGGCAAATCGGTGACGTTCACGGCTTGTCGTGAACCAACATTAGTGGCCGAAGGCCGATTGATGTTTCTCACCGTACCCGGATTAAGGCTAGAGATGTTGATACGAAACCCTGTCTCGTAAGTTGACCGATCCACCCACGACAACTGCACAAACGGGGTAATCGAGGTTGTGGACGGCCCCGAAGGACCAACAAGATTGACCGCTACTAATTCGTCCGGTGCGGCGAGAATCTCCATGTCCGGTGTCGTTCCCGCGTGACAGGTCAGAGCAACGGCTCTCATCCCGCTATCATCAGTTCTGACACGGATGCTGCGCGCCGGCTTTCCGTCTGGGCAAGAATCTAAGTCCCAAGACGTGTCCCCGGATGCGTATGGTGCGATAGCATTAATCGTAGTGAAGGAGGTGTTTGAATCCCCAAGTCCCTCGCACCGTAAAGTAATTTTGGTCACATATTTTTCGCTATCGTAACGCCCACTCATACCTTTGACAGCCGTATTCGCCGGACAAGTAATATCAATTGGTTGAGGAGGCGGCTGAGGACCTCCGGCAAACCCGCCATCTGCCAATTCAGTAACAGTAGTCGAATCCAACCATTTGCCGTCGGTGGATATTTTTCTGCATTTTCCCTGGAGTCTGTCCAACCAAAGTCCCTTGTATCCTCTTAGTCCAATCAGAACTTTGCCATCCCCGCAGCTCAAACGATCACCGGTGCCTCCGGAACGCCCATGAGCAGGCAGATCAACTGAACCGCCGTAGCTTTGTAGCG
>JANOEF010000396.1:0-2412 GCA_031413075.1 Acidobacteriota bacterium
CATCGTGAGATTCTTGAGCAAATTAGGGGTTGAGAAAACATTGTGCTGGCGAACGGCGTTGAGTGGCAAAGGGTGGTGGCGGAAAAGCAACAGCCCGGCACCCAGTATAGGAATGAATAACGAATGGTTTGAGAAGCAAGGTTTTTACAGTCTGACCAAACAATACCAAAAGTTACATCGGAAACCACTTTAAGGAAACCGCCGGACACGTAAGTACATCCGGTGGTGTGAGAGGACAACAAAGATAAGTCTAAATCACTTATCTTTGTTTCCTACTCGATAACATCCAATGCAAACAAATAATTTACCGCTCAAAATCTCATTGCATTTCAGCTTTTTCATAGTTGGGATGGTGACAGTTTTGTTTGGGCAGATCATGCCGATTCTGGCAACCAGCCTCAAATTAAACGATGAACAGGCAGGTTTTTTTGCTACCTCGCAATTTGTCGGCTCGATTATCGGCACCATTTCGGCAGCTTTTTTAATCCGATGGATCGGGTTTGTCAAAACCATGGGAGTCGGTTTTCTGCTTTTCGCGGTGGGCCTCAGCGGACTTAATTTGGGCGATTTTTGGCTGTCGTGGTCAAGCGTGCTTTTATATGGGATCGGTGTCGGCTTGTTGATTCCTTCGACCTTGATGCTCACCGCTGCGCTAAATCCGGTCAAAACCGCCTCGGCGCTCAATTTGATGAGCTGTGTCTGGGCCTTTGGCGCGATCGTCTGCCAACCGTTCGTCAGTTATTTCGGCGTCGGAAAAATTTTAGTTCCGACTTTGATAATTGTCGCCCTGAGCCTGATTTTTACGCTCCTTTATTTGGGCGTTTTCCAAAATCTAACCGCCACGTCGGAAAATGCCGAAACTGTTCAAAAGCCGGTTCCGATCTGGAGCAACCCTAAATCGTGGTTGATCGTGGCTTTTGGTTTGTTCGATGTTGGAATCGAAAGCGGAGTGACGGTCTGGCTCACGACTTTGACGATGCGTTCAAATTTGCCCGTCGAAATTGCAGGTTTTTCCGCCATTCCGATATTCTTTATTTTCTTTGTCATCGGACGCGGAATGGCCGCGATCTTAGCGCGTTTTTTGTCAAATAACCAAATAATTTGGATGAGTCTGACCATCACTCTGCTCGGCACGATTCTGCTGATTTTTTCCGGCGGCTGGCAAACAATTTTCTTTAGCGCGGCGATTTTAGGACTTGGTCTGGCGGCTGTTTTTCCGACTAATATGGCCCGCTTTACCGAAACTTTCGGCCCTGCTGCCAACGAGCAAACCGTTCCGCTGTTTGTCATGGGAAGCGTCGGTTCGATTACGATCACCTGGCTCATCGGTTATTTTTCGGAGGCTTATCAGAGCTTAAATGCCGGACTGGCGGTTTTAATAGTTGCGGCCGTAATTCTGCTGATACTCCAAACTTTGTTTCAAATTAGCGGCAAGCAACAGATAAAACCATGAAATATTTTATCAATGTAATTTTTTTGATCACGACTTTAGCCGTTTGTTCAAACGCGCAAACGGCCTACCGGGACGAAATTAGCAAATGGCGAATCGCTTACGAAACCGAACTGAAAAGCGAAAACAGTTGGCTCTCGTTGGCAGGACTCTTTTGGCTCAAAGAAGGCGTTAATACGGTTGGCCGGGGTGAAAGTTACGATATCCAATTGACCGGAAATTTGAAGAGCGCCAAACTTGGCGAGATTGTGTTTCAAAACGGAGTTGCGACTCTCAAAGTTGAAAGCGGCGTGGAAGCCCTCAATGACGGACAACAAATTTCTGAAATGGTTCTGGTTTCGGACGCAAACCAAAAACAAACCGTCATTCAAAGCGGCAGTCAGATCTTTTACCTCATCAAACGCGAAGACCGCTACGGGATTCGTCTCAAAGATAAAAACCACCCGAACCGGATGAAATTCAAAGGATTAAAGTGGTTTCCAGTTCTGGAAAAATACAAAGTGATCGCCTCCTTTGAACCTTTTGCCGAGCCGAAAGAAATGTTAATTCCAAATACGATCGGCGGAAATTACCGGGCGCAAAGCGAAGGGATCCTGAAGTTCAAACTGAATGGTAAAAATTATTCTCTCCAACCGGTCGAGAGCGAAGGTAAGTTATTTATCGTCTTTCGGGACTCAACCAGCAAAACCGAAACTTACAGCGTCGGACGGTTTTTATATGCCGAAAAAGCGAAAGATGACAAAGTGATCTTAGATTTTAATAAAGCCGAAAATCCGCCCTGCGCCTACACAACGTTTGCCACCTGCCCGATTCCGCCGCAACAAAATCGGTTGCCGATCGCTGTCAAAGCGGGCGAAAAGCGGTATCAGCATTGAGGCGAGAAATTTTGTTTTGGCAGATTCGAAAGGGTGTAATTAAAAGTGTGACTTTTCAGGCGAAAAACGAGTAATTCTTGTGAGAGT
>JANOEF010000397.1:0-5527 GCA_031413075.1 Acidobacteriota bacterium
AATCACGCCCCAACTCTCCGGAAACAAGGTAGCTACAAAAGTCTTTCGGGGGAATTTTCCAGATGTTAAATAGCTGTAAAAATCTAAACTCCAATTAATGAGTCGATCCGTTTCTGACGCTATTCTTGTTTTATGAACAGAAGAAACTTTCTCTTTAAAACAGGGGCAGCGGGATCCGCGCTCTTAATGAGCGGATTTTGGCGTCGGCGAGAAATTCTGGGCATGAGTGATCAAAAACTTCAGGTCCCGGGTTTTGGCGAGTTGATACCCAAAGCCTCGCAAAATAGCGGAGAAATTTGTATTACCTTACCAAAAGGCTTTGAATATAATGTTCTCGGAAGAGTTGAAAGTCTTATGACGGACGGGCAAAAAACTCCGTCAGCACACGACGCAATGGGGACTTTTCGAACCAAAGGACAACTGAGAATTGTCAGAAACCACGAGATAAACGATAAAGTTGGCAAAGAAAATGTCGCGATTGGCACCAGGAATCATTACGACGAATTAGCAGGCGGCGGAACAACCACCCTGATTATTAATTCCAAAACAAATGAAATTGAAAGTTCTTTTATCAGTCTGAGCGGAACACTCAATAACTGCGCCGGCGGTGTAACTCCCTGGGGAAGTTGGATTTCTTGCGAAGAAACGACTTTCGGCGAAACAAAAATCACGACCAACGAAGGCGAGCCCGCCGGAGGATTCCTTAAGCCGCATGGCTATTGTTTTGAAGTTTCCGCCTCGGCAAACGGAAATTTACCGCCAATCCCGCTCAAAGCGATGGGGCGTTTTGTCCACGAAGCTGTTGCCTTCGATAAAAAACGCGGAATTGTTTATCTCACCGAAGACAATACACCCGCCGGTTTTTATCGTTTTCTTCCAAATCGTCACCGAAGGTTGGCCGAAGGCGGGACTCTCCAGATGCTTGGCGTCCGGAATTATCCCAATTATGACACCAGGACAAACCAAAGCGTTGGTAAAGGATTGGTCACAAATTGGGTCACAATTAAGAATTCCGACCCGGTTGAAGCGGATACGGATTCACTCGCAGTTTATCAACAGGGCAATCAATTAGGTGCGGCAGTTTTTACCCGGCTCGAAGGGTGTTACCCGACTGAGAAAGGAGAGATCTATTTTACCTCGACGGACGGGGGGAATAATGAAGGTGGACAAATTTGGTTGTACCAGCCAAGTTCGACCGATGAAGGACGACTGACACTCATTTATGAATCACCGGATCGCAGTATTCTTGATATGCCCGATAATATTTGCCTTTCTCCAAAAGATAAACTGATTTTTTTATGCGAGGACAGCGACTATCTGGGTGTCGGCAACACGCCCGAGAATTTTATCAGAATTCTGACACCTGACGGAAAGATTTCGGATTTTGCTAAAAATGTGATGCCCGGTTTTGAAGCGAGCGAATTTGCGGGAGCCGTGTTCAGTCCTGATGGCAAAACGCTTTTCGTCAATATTCAAACGGCCGGAGTAACGCTGGCCATTTGGGGCGATTGGAATAGCTTTCAGAGTTAAGTATTTCTATTACCTCATTTTTACTTCAAATTCAGCTTTTTCGCCCGTCGCAATATTGCGTGGCTGACCCGAAATTTTTATTTCTTTTGGAGAGAAACGATCGTCAAGTTCGACGATTTTGAGCAGGTTAAGATCCTGGCAGGCGCCCCCTGGATTGGCCGGATCTTTTGGATGACAGACAACCGAAAAGGTTATCCTTGAATCTCGCCGAACGGTTCGCGGTAAATAAACAGCGATCCGTGAAAATCCGGACCGGTCAACCCGCAAAAATTTATTACCGCCGTCAGATGAATAAATAATACCGTTCGAGGCTTTGGCTTCGACCGAAATCGATGCATTGTTCGGCGCATTAGATATTTCGGCAAACATGTAATCACGCAGATCCGCAATCGTGTTATCCCCTAAATTATCCGGCTTGATTCGGCCTTCCCGGACGGTTTCCTGAGCCATTAGGCGATAGATCCAGGGATTTTCGTCCATCACCGTTTCTCTTGATTTTTTCGAAAGATCGGCTCTCAGCGGAAGTTGAGCCATTCTTAAAGCTGAACAACCAACATCCGCGAAATTATTATTGACTGTCACATTAAAGATCAACGGGTGACTACCGAAAATGCGCTGACCTGCAAAACTTTTCGTAATGTGATTGGCACCTTGAAATAATTCGGAAACGACTTCACCGTTTTTTGTTTCGATTTCATAAACCCATTCTATATCCGTAGTTCGTCCCCACCGGGCCATTAGTGCGGCAGTCCGTGTTCCGCCGTCTTCATTGGTGAAAATTGTCGTGTAACGAATTTTAATAGAATTATTATTTGACGGTAAAACTTCATAATAGGTCAGCAGGGGAATATCCGAAAATTTGTCAACGGTATCCGGTCGGACGTAGAGAAACGGTGCATTCGCTAAGGCGAGCTGTTCTTCATCAGATTCTGCATGAATTGAGTTTACATTTATGGCGGAAACTCTTATCTTCCCTATTTTTTTGGCCGATCTTTTCCGATTGAAGGCAGCAACCAACTTATGTTTTCCAACCGGGAATTTTCCTAACACAACTCGATATGAAAATTTGTCTTTACCACCCACCAGTAAAATATCCTGATTATATCTTCCGTCGATAAATATTGTCAGCACAGCGCTTTCGGAACCTTTTGTTTCCCATGAAGTGTTTTTTGCCGAGGCTTGGAGGGTCAATAATACTTCGTTTTCACTTTGATCTTTATTGACTTCGAATTCTTTAACGACGAGAGGCTGACCGACCTCTTGAAACGAAACCTCAGGGCATTGAGCAAAAAGTCCGAAATTTGAAGCCGAGAAAATAGCAATTAGGCAAATTAATTTTTTCATTGTTTTATTTTAACGAAGATCGGATTAGATAAAGATAGCATTTTGTTTTCATGATCGCGGATTTCGACCCTGAAATACGAATCATTATCGATCTTGAAATTTTGCTTGGTCGTAAATTCATGTCCGGATATTTTTTTCGAAAGTACTGCTTTACCGTCCGAAATAATCAGGATCGTTGCATTTTGAGGGTAGTTAGATGCGATGAGTCCGATCTCAATGCTTCCGTCAACGGTCTCAATTATGTCTCCGATCGTTCTTGATTTCTGACCGCTGGACGCCGAAAACCGGATGATCTGATTATTTGCTTTGCTGTTGACCCAAACTCTGCCCTGCTTTATCGCTGATAAAATTTCCGACTGCAATAGTTTTTTTGCCCCAACGTGATTGGTTGGAGACCCAAGACCGGGATTTGTTTGGTAATCCTTTTGACCGAGGGGAGGTGAATGCGTATCGCTCGAGCCAATCGCCGGAATGAATTTCCCATCTCGAAGTAAAGCATCCCATTTTTTGAGGGCCGCTTCATCCTGAAAATCCCATCCACCATTCCAAATCTCGACCGCATCCATTTTAGTCCAATCGCCATAACTCCAGTCGCATCCGCCGCAAACTGCCGTCGGGTGGTTGATCGAAGCAATTAAACCCAGCGAGTGTGTTCTTTCAATTGATTCCTGAAGTTTAAGAACATTACCCGGTGTCACGCGAAAATCTATGACTTCGCCGCGAGGTAACCCCCATACATTGAAGTGTCCGCCGTAAGTTGTGACTTCTTCGCCCCGCATGGCCAGCAGATTCCTGTATTTGAGACTAAGTTTATCAATTTCCTGATGATGACTCGATGTGTTGTGATCAGTTAGCCCAACGAAATCTAGACCGAGCGCATTTGCCAGGCCAAATATCCACGGAAACGTCCAATTTCCATCACTGTGAAAGGTATGAAGATGAAGGTCGCCACGAAACCATTTCAACCCTTTGAAATTATGGGCCGGTGGTAATTTTTCGAAGGTAGGTAAAGTAAACTCTCGGTTTGATTCCTCCGCCGGTTGATCGAACAGTTTAGCCTCGATTTGGTTGAATTTCACGTCGATCGTAACCTCAACTCCTTCGGGTGCAATTTTGTAGAGTCCCAAAATAATTTGCCATTTCCCCGGCGGAATTTTCCCCGGCAGATAACCGTTGGTGGCCCCGGATTCGGAAATAAATATTTCACTGCGCCTTCCGCCGCTCCAGCCGCGAAAGCCACGCAGGCTTTTTTCGGAGTCGGTAAAATTCGCGTCAAAAACTCCAAGATCAAGCGTGTTGAGGCCCCCTTTTTTATCATAATTATAAGAAATGCTTACACTTTTCGTGTGAACGGGGACAGCGAAAGATACGTAAAAATAGCGGCTTGAATTTTCCTTCAGTGCCGGAATAAAAACCTTCTGTGTGATATTTTGCGAGTAGATCGGTCCGGCGGAAATTAAAAGCAAAAGAATGACTAATATTTTTTTCATCTTTGATCGTAAGAAAAAACGGGAGAAGTTTTTTTTAGAAACCTCTCCCAGGCCGTAGCTATTTTCTCTTTGTTTAAAAACTAAAGCGTAAAGCGAACTGCATAATACGCGGATCGCCTTGGAGCGTTGTGATCGTCCCGAATCCGCCGCCGTTGACGGTTCGATTCGGCAATCCGAAATTTGCCCGGTTAAACGCGTTAAAGACTTCCCAGCGAAACTCAAGGTTGGTATTTTCGTTCCAGAGAGCGAAGCGTCGGTGAACCGCAAAATCAAGCGAGGCAAATTTCGGTCCCCGCAGCGAGTTGCGCGGCTGCAAACCAAAACGGGTGGTCGTTCCGGTCAAAAGTTGAAAGGCACCTGTGTTGAACCAACCGTTAACGTTTTGATCTGACTTTTCCGGGTCGCCAACTAAATCTGCCAGAGTAGTCGAAAGCGACCCCAATTTTAGTGGGTCGCCGCTTTGGGTGACGGTGAAGGGTCGCCCTGAACGGAAATTCAAACTTCCGGTCAGATCCCAACCGCCAAGAATGGCCGCCGCCACGCCCGATTGAAAATAGGATTTTCCCTTACCGAAAGGCAATTCCCAAATGCCGTTGACCACTAAACGATGCCGGACATCAAAATCAGAAAAACCATACCAATTGGTCAAATTTCTCGAATTGTCAGGCAGCGAACTAGAACCGCCACTGGTTAAATGTTCTCCTGAATTATCTTTCGATTGCGAAAGCGTGTAGGCGGCGCGAATCGTGTAGCCATCGGCAAACCGTTTATCGAGCGTAGTTTCAAAGGCATCATACCTGGAAACACCATTATCGTCACGATATTCAATCAACCCGAATTGCGGAAATGGACGCGAGTTAGCAATGTTCGGCAACGCCTGATTCAAATCCCGCAAAGTATAAAGTTTGGTTCCTTTCGTATGAACGTAATTGGCTTCCGCCATCCAATTATTAAAGAGTTCATATTGGAGCCCGATACTCATTTGCTGAATATATGGTGTTACCGCATTAGGATTAGCAGCTCGTACCTGAATATTGCGGATCGAGATATTATTCGGATTCAAAAGATTGGCCGGAAGTCCGCCATTTAAGGTAAGACCCGCCACGGCTGAACCCGCGGCATCGGTCCTGGTATTGAAATTAATGATATTCGGCGGATTAAGT
>JANOEF010000398.1:0-1793 GCA_031413075.1 Acidobacteriota bacterium
AGCATAAAAATAATAAAACTGTTGAGGCAACCAACGGGCGACATTGATTGAATTTGCTGAGGTGAGAAAGACTTTTTCCTTGATCGAATTATCTGCAAGTGCTGTTTTGGCCAGAGTTTGACAATCATCAAAGGAGCCTTCGACTTCCAAGGCCGTGATGTTTTGCCCGAGCGTCGTCAATTGCAATTCCTGCACCCGCGAGACTTTTCCTTTCGGATAGAGGATCACAACCTCAACCCCCTCAACCTCGAAAAATCCGTTGGCAACCGCTCCGCCCGTATCGCCGGAAGTAGCGACAATAACGATGGTTTTTTCTTTCTTTTCCCTGGAAAAATATTGCAGACAGCGGCTCATAAATCTCGCCCCAACGTCTTTGAATGCCAAAGTTGCGCCATGAAAAAGTTCAAGGGTTGAAATATTTTCGGAGAGTTTTACCAATGGAAAATCGAAATTGACGGTTTCCTCACAAATCTGAAAAAGGGTTGGGTCATCTATTTCGTTACCAACAAACGGTTTGATTACTTCAAAAGCAACTTGGGCTTTTGATTTATTTTGAAAATCTGTCCAGAAGCCATCCGTTAGACGCGGAATTTTTTCGGGGAAAAATAACCCTTTGTCGTCAGGTTGTCCTTTTAAGGTCGCTTCACGAAAGGAGACGTGAGCGGATTGGCGGTTTGTGCTAAAGTATTGCATTTGGTTGAAGTTTGAGCGCGGAACTCAGACTTTAATCATAATACAACCTTTTGTTATTTGGAAAATCATAATTGAAGGTCAGGTAATTGGTGATGAATGATGAATGGAAATATGAATGAAATTACAGTTTTAGCCCCGGCTACGGTGGCCAACGTCGTCTGCGGATTCGATTGTTTAGGTTTTTGTTTAGAAGAGCCGAACGATTTGATGACCTTGCGGTTAATTGACGAAGAAATTGTCAGAATCAAACACCTTGATCATTATGATCTGCCGGTTGATCCGGAAAAGAACGTGGCCGGCAAAGCTCTTTTGGCAGTTTTGGATAAAATAGAGGATGGAATAGGCTTTGAAGTCGAAATCACCAAAGGAATCATGCCCGGGAGCGGAATCGGTTCGAGCGCGGCCAGTGCAGCGGGTGCGGTGGTGGCGGCCAATCGGCTTTTGAACGGGCGATTTTCAAATAATGAATTGGTTGAACTCGCGATGCAGGGCGAAATGGTCGCGAGCGGAGCAAAACACGCCGACAATATCGCTCCCTGCATCTTGGGCGGTTTTACCCTGGTTCGCTCGGTCGAGCCGATGGATGTCATTTCGATTGAGTATCCGCCGCTGTTTGCCACGATAATTCACCCCCAGATCGAAATCAAAACCTCGGATGCCCGCAAAATTTTACCCAGAGAGGTTCCTTTGAAAAGCGCAATCCGGCAATGGTCGGATGTCGGCTCGCTGATCGCGGGATTGCAGCAGGGTGATTATGATTTGATTTCCCGGTCTTTACAAGATTTTATTGTCGAACCTGTCCGCAAAAAACTAATTCCTTATTTTGATGAGTTGAAACAAGGTTGTCTCAAAGCGGGTGCTTTAGGAGGCGGGATCTCCGGTGCCGGTCCGAGCATTTTTATGTTCAGCCAGAACCTGGAAACTGCCCATAGTGTGGCCCGGACAATGCACGAAATCTACGTTCAGACAGAGATTGACTTCAATGTTTATGTTTCTGAAATAAATCAACATGGCGTTGTAACTGCTTGATTGTATTAACAGCAGACAGGATTTTCTGATAAAAAGTTAATTGATAAGCACCAATGGACAATGGACAATGG
>JANOEF010000399.1:0-5475 GCA_031413075.1 Acidobacteriota bacterium
CAATTCCGCCATCGAGGTTTTGGACTTTTTCAAACCCGTTTTGCACCATAAACAGACAAACGTTTGCGCTTCTAATTCCATGATGGCACATCACAATTATTTCAGCTGTTGTATCCAGATTCCCGATCCATTCATTAAATTGGCTTAATGGTAACAATTTCGCGCCTTCGATTGAGGCTATTTCGTGCTCCCAGAGTTCTCGCACATCAATCAAATTTATTTTTTCGCCCGTCTGCTGTCGTTTTGCCAACTCGCTTGGCGAAATTGTTTGATAAAGCATATTTAGAGATTACGAGTTCCAGTCGGAAGTTGCAAATCAAACAAAAAAAAAAGGCTTGATTGAATTTGTTTGATTATGAGACAATTTAACAGTCAGTCCGGATCGGGAAAATCACTACCATCCCTAATTTATTATTTTATTCCACCACTCTTATTTTTATTCTACAAACGTATGAAACAATCTCTTAATCGGGACTTGTTGTATTCTTTAGCCTTAGCTACCGCCGTTGCCATGACGGTCTTTTTGTTTTGGTCATTCGGAACGGATTTGATCAATTTGCTCCATCCGCTATTTGAAAACATTACTTATCCGGCCAATTTTGTGCAGATTATGTTGCTGGTTGGGCTCTCTTTGGGGATTGGCTATCTGGCTGAAAAACAATTGCTTTCCAGATTCAAGTGGCAACTTTTCGGATTTTTTTCAGTCTGGTTTTTATACAGTGTTTTTTCTGTGCGGTTTTATAAGACAGGAGTACTTTTGTTTCCTGTCTTGTGGGTCGCTGTCTTAACCATCGTAGTTATCCATATCAAAAAACTTTGGCAAATAGACTCCAATTTAACAGATAAACTGATAGAAATAGTTTCGTCAAATCGAATTGTGAGTGGTAAAACGGCAGATTTACGTCTCGAAAGTGGTCTGAGATTGCTCGAAAACCTGTTGCCTTCTTCAGAAGCCATCATTTTTGAATTTGATAAAAATGATCAACTGATCCCAATTGGGCGGTTACGAAATGACGTGCCTCAAGATTCGAGAGTGTCCAGACAATCTGCCTGGCGCGATGGCATTCAACTTTGTGAACGAGCCCTGGCGGCCAAAGAAACTGTGGTGCAGACGGCTCCTGATAATCCGCAGGCGGCAAAAATAGCCCTCCCCCTGATTCATGATTCTGCCCTGGTCGGAGTTTTGTTGGTTCATATCAAACATGATTTTGACATCTCAGATAGTCTTTTACTTGAAAGTTTCAGCGAACAAATCGCACGTAATTTCCGCCGCCGGGAATTTTTAGAAACTGATATTTCAAATCGTTGGCACGGTTTTCTGTCCTCCGATTTAGCCCAAACCCGGCTTAATTTAATCCGGCTCTATCACAGTTTTAACAAAGAACAGCGCTTCGGAGCCTTGGCCAGTTCATACTTAAAAGAAGCCCATGCGATTGCTTATTTGGATGGTACAATTGCCTATCTGAACGGTCAAATGCGGAAAATGGCCAAACTTAATTATGATGCGGCAAATGAAATTGACCTTTTTCAACTGCTTTCGAGGTTCCAATCCGAGGTTTTTAATGACCCCTCCTTTGCCATCCGAAAAGTGTTGCAAAGCGGCGAAAGTTTCTCTTGCGAAATCAATTATCCCGAACGCAAACAAACAATTAATTTACAGATCACAATCGTCAAAATCCCCCGCGAAGAGCAATCTATTCACGATTCCGCCGTCCTCACCAAACCGATTTGTTTTTTAGTCACCATTCGGGACATTTCCGCCATCAAAGAAAACGAAAAACTAAGAAGCGATATGGTTTCGCTGATGTCTCATGAACTTAGAACTCCGATTACGAGCATCAAGGGTTTTACTGAGTTACTTCAGATGGATCAAGAAATATCAGATGAATCCCAAGAGTTTTTACAAATCATCTCTTCTGAATCCCATCGGCTTTCGAAAATGTTGGCCACTTTTTTATCAGTTTCCAATCTGGAACAATCCGATAAAAAAGAGATGCTCAAAACACCCGTTAAACTTGATAATGTTGTGCATGAAGTTGTCGCAGACTTGCAGGAGAAAGCCAAACTCAAGCGGATTCGATTGGTCGAACAGGCTAACTCGCATCTCCCGCCGATCGCAGCCGATAAAGGATTGATTCGCCGGGCGATCTCTCACTTAATTGAAAATGCTATTAAATATAGCCCTGACCGCACTTCGGTGATCGTTTCAACTATTATGGAGTCAGATATGCTGCGGGTCGAAGTCGAGGATCGCGGCTATGGGATTCCCACCATAGAACTCGATAACATCTGGCAAAAATTCTACCGGGTTTCCCGCGAGGGTCACGATAAAGAAGCAGAATCCACCGGCTTAGGTCTTTCGTTTGTGCGTGAAGCCATCGAACAGCATGGCGGTCAGGTGATGGTCGAATCCGAAGTCGGACAGGGTTCAAAATTTAGTTTTACTTTGCCCAGATTATAGAGATTATCAATTGGATTGTGTTTATAAAATAAATTTCAGATTTCGGAATGGTTTGCCCTCAACGCTTGTAATTTATTGAAAAAATTGCTTTATTTTCTAAATGCAAGTTGATTTTGCTGAAATTTACAACCAATTATTTTCCTGGTGCCAACGCGAAGAATTTGCCGGATACGATCCTTTTGATGGATTACAGAGCCGCTTCTTTCAAGCCACCCCCCTCAAACATTTTACCTTTCCGCGTTTGGCCTGGCTTCAAATGGTGAAACGCTCCGGCAAAAATCTCCGCCCATTTTTAAAAATTGAGAAGGGGGTCAATCCCAAAGGAATTGCCCTCTTTGCGCTGGCCGAAATCTCGCGTTTTCGCACGACCGGAGATACAAAACACTCCCAATTGGCGCAACAGTTGCTGGAAAGGTTACTGAGCCTGAAAATCGAATTCAACGCCCGTCACCCCCACCCCCAAACCGCATTTGGTTATAATTTTGATTGGCAATCCCGGGCTTTTTTTGCTCCTCAAGGAACTCCAACGGTGGTCCCGACCGCTTTTGCCGCCCAATCCTTGATTGAAGCTTTTGAAATTTTCAAAGACGAACAATATCTGGAAACCGCACAACAAATTTGCCGCTTTATTACAGCAGATTTGAATCGGCACAATGAAAGCAAAGATGAGATTTGTTTTAGTTATACGCCGCTCGACCATACAACCGTTTATAATGCAAGTTTATTGGCCGGAGAATGTTTGGCCAATGTCGGTTTTTTGACAAATAACCCGGAATATTTGAATTTGGCCGAAAAATCTGCCCGATTTGTGCTGAATCGTCAAGCCCCGAACGGAGCCTGGGTCTATGGCGGGCAGTCGTTTCAGGCCTGGGTTGATAATTTTCACACCGCTTTTGTTCTGCTTTCTCTCAATCGGTTGCAAAAACTGATTCCCGGATTGCAGACCGAAACTGAAATTTCGATTAAACTTGGTTTAGATTATTGGCTGGATAATTTCTTTCTGGCGGACGGAACGCCTAAATATTATGACCGCGAAATCTATCCGATCGATATTCATTCAGCCTCAGCCGCCATTGTCGCACTTTGCGAATTAAATTGTTTTAACCAGGGATGTTTACCCTTGGCCGAAAAAGTTGCCCGGTGGACAATTGAAAATATGCGGGATACCGAGGGTTTTTTCTATTATCAAAAACGGAAAAATGTAATAGTAAAAACTCCTTTCATTCGGTGGGGACAAGCCTGGATGGCTTACGCTTTAGCCAAATTGTTAGAAGCAAAAGGATGACCAGTATCACCGAAAATCTCAGTCAAGCCGCCGACATTCTGCATCAGAGCGGAATTGCGGCCGCGCGCCGGGAAGCCAATTCCCTGTTGAGCATCGCCCTTCAGAAAGATAAAACTTTTCTCATTGCCCATCCGGAATATCAGTTGACCGAAGCAGAACAAACTCATTTCTTAAAATTTATCGGTCGCCGGGCTAAACGCGAGCCGTTTCAATATATTACCGGCCACCAAGAGTTTTATCGGCTTGATTTTGAAGTTACCCCTGACGTTTTGATTCCGCGTCCTGAAACTGAAATGATTGTTGAAAATGCCGTCCAAGTTTTGAAAACACTAGAAAAACCAATCTTTTGCGAAGTTGGAGTTGGTTCCGGTTGTATTTCCGTCTCAATTCTTCACGAACTGCCACAGGCGGCCGCCATCGGATTGGATATTTCAGAAAAAGCTCTCAAAATTGCGGAAAAAAATGCCGACACCCATCACGTCAAAAAAAGATTAGTATTGTTAAAATCAGATATTTTCGCCAGCCTCAATCAACAAATGTTTGAGGTCATTGTTTCAAATCCACCTTATATTTCCAATCTTGATTATCTCGAACTCCAACCGGAAGTGAAACTTTTCGAACCCCAAATTGCGTTGACCGATCACGGGAATGGTTTGTCTATTATTGAGAATATTGTTCTTAGCTCACCTAGATTTCTCAAACCCGGCGGGTATTTATTTTTGGAAATCGGTATTAATCAATCTGATATGGTAAATTCAATGTTTGCCGATAAGATCTGGCAAACGGTCAAGATATTGCCTGATTTGCAGGGAATTCCCCGCCTGGTCAATGCTCAAATTAAATAACAGAAATTGTGTTTGAGGTAAAATAGAGGAATTGAAAAATTAATTTTTCATAACAGCAAATTTTTGTTATATTTAATCTATCGTTAAAAATAAAGGGGAAAACGAAAATGAAATACGAAAAAGAAGAAACTAGCGCAACTACCAAATTAACTTATCTTTTGATCGGTGGCGGAATCGGTGCGATTTTAGCATTGTTATTTGCCCCTAAATCCGGTCAGGAACTCCGCGAGGACATCGCAGACGCAACCCGCAAAGGTTTAGAAAAAAGCAAAGAAGTGGCCGGGCAATTACAGGACAGAGCCGGCGAATACTACGAAGTTTCACGGGAAAAAGCCGGTGAGTATTATTCTGCCGCTCAGGATAGAGCCACTGAATTCGCCGAAAAAGCCAAGGAAAAGGCCGAAGAGTTGACCGAAAAAGCCAAAAGTGCGGCGGCGCGAACGACTAATCCGATCACCGCTGCCCTGGAAGCCGGGAAAGAAGCCTATCTGGACGAAAAACGCCGCACCGAAACTTCGGTCATGACCGAAGGTCGTCCGACTTATCCGAAAGATGGAGTTTTAGAACTCGATCCAGAATCAAAAAAATAAAGGTTTATGAACGCCAGTGAGCCACAATTTTGGATTATGATTGCTTCGATCATAATTGCCATTTGCTTCGTGATAATGGCAATTTCATTAATTGCGATTGCAGTCATTGTCCGTAAAGTAGTCGGAACGGTAAATCGCCTCGAAGTTCAGGTAAACCCTTTAATCTCAAAAGTTAATTTGATTGGAGAAGAGGGCAGGGAGATTGCCGTTCAGTTTAAAGAGGTTTCGGGACACCTTTCCATGGCCACTAAACACCTCTCTGAATCAGTCGGATTGGTTAAAGAAGAGGTAGTC
>JANOEF010000400.1:0-2048 GCA_031413075.1 Acidobacteriota bacterium
TCACTTGCCAGAAAATTGAGTGATTATTCAATTACCAGAAATATTTCGCTTGAAAAAGTTGCTTTGAGAATTAATGATGCATTACGTTATACGCTTTTGTTTTCGCTTGAAAATTATCGCCAAGATTACGATTCAGTCTTAAAATTACTGGTCGAAAAAGGGTGCGAAGTTCAAAGGATTTGGAACGCTTGGCGCAATGACGGTAAGTCAAATGACACCGGCTATCGGGGAATAAATACCACGATTATTTCTTCTCAAAAGCAGAAATTTGAGATACAATTTCACACAGAAGAGAGTTTTCGCTTAAAAACGGAAACACACGGTCTTTATGAAGAGCGGCGAACCCCGAACACAACGCGGGAGAGAAAAGCGGAAATTCTAGAAATAATGAGAAAACTTGCCGCTAAAATCGAAAGACCAAAAGGAATTTAATTATGAAACAATATGTTGTAGTCCGTGACGAAATCACTAATGAAGTGCAGGTAATCGGCAGATTTGAGAATGGACTGGATGAAATGTTTGTAGATGGAAAATGGGAAAGTAATGGATTGCTCTACAGCCTGCAAATGGACGGACTGTTGGAAGAAATCACCGAAGCCAAAGCGATGAAACTCATTTCTCAAAAGGAATCTAGGGAACTTCAAGCGGCTTGAGGTAAATTTATGCAAGCAATTGATTTACAAACTACCGAAGATAAATTCCTAATTTCGATTGATAAAAACTTGGTTGACAAGGAGTTTTTGCTCAATTTGATTGAAAAGATTCGGCTGGAATATTTGGTTCGCAAGGCAGATTTTGACGAAGAAATCAAAGCAGATTGGCGAAAGAAAAATAAGGATAGATTTATCAAACCTCAAATTCGCTAAATTTTAACTCACATTACTCAAATAACTCATCAACCTCAAAAGACCAATTTGGCAAGGCAGATTCAGCGTTAGCAATTTCGCCTCGTTTGAAGATTTGTGGAGTTTCGGGATTTTCGTAACTGTAAGATTTAATAATGTCTTCGTCTAATAAATCAACGTCCCAAACTACTTTTGTGCCGGCGGCAAAATAATCATCGCGCTTTTGTTTGATGACTTCTTCGGCTTTTTTGCCATAATCGTTTTCGCTTCTCACTTCAACTGCAAAAATCGGTGCGCCTTGTAAAAATTTCATCCCTGCTCTTTCACCCATGAAAAACGAAGCATCAGGGCTAAAAGATTTTCGATTTGGCAGACTTACTAAAAACCCAACGTTATCGCCATACGCCCGACCCGATTTAGTCTGGCGTTCATAGAGTTTTAAACTTAAAAGAACATTCGTTGCGGCTGAGCTAGGTTCATCTCCAGTTGACATAAATTCGACTATTTCTCCATTGATAATTTCGGCTTTGCCTTCGGTGCGGGAAAGTTTTTCGATGAGGGTATCAACCGAAACTTTGTGTTTGCGGGGCGTATCAATTAGTAAAGTCATATTTTTGCATCTCTGATTGCTATTTTTGAGGATTCTTGCCATTCAGTAAGTTCTTGTTTTAATTCATTACTCATCGGCTCATTGGTGATTGGAATGAGTAAAATCCCTTCGCTGATTTCGATTAAACGAATCGGTGTTTTTTGCTCAAAACCAGAGCGTTTGAGAGATTTTTTTGGCAATTTACTAGTGCCGTTTGGGTCAAGCAATAGTGCTGTCATAACGGAAGCAATAATAGCATTCTAAATTTTGATTGTCCAAAAAATTTGGCTTTGTCATTGAATCACCAATCCGCATTCCTCATTCCGAAATTTAATTTGTTTTGCATATTTAATGTGTATAATATATCTATGATTTGGGATGAGGAAAAACGAGAAAAAGTTATCCGTGAACGGAACATTGATTTTGCACATATTTTGGATATTTTTGATGATTCGTTTGCGGTTGACTTTCAAGATTTAGAGCATTCCACATCAGACGAAACCCGTTATAGAACCTGTTTGCAATTTAATAGCAACAGTTGGAGATAAAAATTTAAGAAATTAAAACCCAAATTGCCCGCAGAAAAACGCAGAATACACAGAAAAAAGCCAAAA
>JANOEF010000401.1:0-8230 GCA_031413075.1 Acidobacteriota bacterium
GGCCTCTTCGATCTCGGCGTCGCTCGCATCGAGTTTGCCCATTCGGATGTTGTCGCGGATCGAGCCGGCCAACAGCAGTGGATCCTGAAAAACGGCGCCGAGATGGCTATGCAGCGAGGCCAGCGACAGGTCGCGCACGTCATAGTCGCGCATCATCACGCGGCCCTTTTGCGGGTCATGTAAGCGGAGCAGGAACTTAAGCACGGTGCTCTTGCCGGAGCCGCTGGGTCCGACAAACGCCACGTTCTCGCCAGCCTTGATCTCGAGCGAAACGTCCTGTATGCAGGGTCGCCCTTTTTCATATTCGAAGCTCACATTTTCGAGCCTGAACGACGCCGGTCCGGGTACAAGTTCAACCGCGTTGGTTTTTTCGATAATGTCAACTTTTTCGGCGAGCAGTTCCTCAATGCGCGCGATGCCGCCGCCAGCGGAAATCAGTGCCGGAACGACCTTTTTCGAGAGATCGTATGCCTGCTTGCTGACCGAGGCGTGCAGAGTCGCGAACGCGACCAGGGTGCCGATCTCAAGCGTCCCGTTCAAAGCGAGTGTCGCACCGATTCCGATGACAATGCCCTGGAACATCAGAACCCCAAGACTCGTGACAGTGCCGACCATCGCCGCGAGGAATGTCGAACGCACTGAGTTCTCTTTTAGTCGGGCGACTTTAGCGCCGAAGGTCGCGATGGCGTCGGGCGCGAGATCGAACAGTTTGATCACCGGCTGTGCCCGCACGTTGTCGGCGACGGCTTCGATGACCTCAGCCTCGTCCTTACGCAGTTCTTTGCGGGCCTTGGATGCAGAATCGTAAAAACGTTGGCCGCCGATCACCACGAAAGGCAGACCGACGAGAACCGCAAAGGCGAGGCGGAGGTCGAGAAAAAAGAGGAACGGGATGTAAATGAGCAAGCCGACCAGCGACATCACTCCGTCAATGATCCGGGTCGTGACGCCTTTTTCGACATCCCCGAGGTCGGCCGAGAACCGCGCGATGACGTCGCCCGAGTGAGTACGAGAGTGATATGCGAGCGAGAGCCGTTGCAGTTGTCTGAACATCCGCATCCGAACCTCGCACATGATGTCAGCCGAAATCTTCGCGGCCAATCGCTCGGCGGCAACGGTCGCCATGACGGTCATCATAAATGCACCGGCGAGCACGGCGAGGATGGTCATCACAGCGGCTTGGTCGCGTTGCGGCAGCGCCTCATCAACCAGCCGCTTCATCGCGTAGGCAAGGGTCACGCCGTAGCCTTGCTGGACGAGAAGGAACACAAGCAGCACAAATCCGCGACTGAAGTGCGGTCGCCAACAGTACAGCGCATACCGCAACACCTCGAGCGCCCCCATCCGGTCCGCCGGATTGGAAACACCCGCCGATTGTCCAACCAACTTCGCCATAACTCCTTACTTATTTTCCCAACCCCCGGCTGTGGTGTGGGTTTCACTCGCCGGCTTAATATAAACTTCTAACCCTTGATGGGTTACCTTAACAGGTAGCAAATATCCCTTGTTTCGACTTTCAAAGGCACCGACCCATCGCTTTTTCAGATTAGCTATATCCTGTTTTTCACCTATCGCCCAAATGCATCCCCCACCTCCGCGTCCGGTTACACTAACACCGCATTGCGCGTTTGCGGCCATCTCAATTAACTCTAAATCATCCGGAAGCAAGACCGGCAAAAGAGTTGAGCGGAGATGATATTCGGCGGTCAGTGATTCCCCCGCTAATCTATAATCCCGGCATTTTAATGACTCGGCGAATCTCCGCGCCTGCTCTGAAATTGAGAAAAAAAGACTGAGAGCCGCAGTTTCCTTAAACTTGTTAAGCATTTGACTCCCATTTTGGGATTGTAAATGGGGTCGCCCGGTATATGCCAGCAGAATATGTTCATTAAGGGAGGAAAGGTCTGAGACAAGTTGCCGTCGTTTAAAATTGAGACGCCCTGCGTATTGCCATTCCCATAGATTAGCACCTCCATATAAGGCGGCCGCCTGATCCTGCATCCCGGTATTTCCGAATAAAGAGTCTTCAAGATGATGAGCGATCTGCACGATTCCGGGAAAATACCGAGTGCCTGGAATTTCATGACGGAGAGCTGTGGATATTGCTCCGATCAATGCTATCGCAACTGCGCCGGAACCGCCGAGACCACTTTGAAACGGAAATTCCGTCCGGATATCAATATTAAAACCGTGTACTCCAAAATAACAAATGATGGCTGAAACTAAGGCAAATGGACCTTTCAGCGGTAACTCGGGCGCCGTAAATTCCTGTTGACCGAGCCCGTTAATGGCTACAAAGATTCTGCCTGGATGGTATGGTTTTAAAGATACATGGGCCCGAAGGTTTATCGCAATATTGGCTGTTGCCGGTTTCCAGGCTTTGCATAATAAACCGGTTAAACGGTGATCAGTACTCCCACCACAATCAAGCCGGGTCGGAGTGGAGCTAAAAACGTGACTGTTGGTTAAGAATTCAGATAAATCTGTCCACTTTTCAATCATAATACCTTCTCAACAATTGTCAGCATATTCATCATTTTTCAACTCTCGAGGTTGTCCCACATCATGCAACATTCTACAAAATAGGGCGGCTTGATTGGTTTAGCAAAACAGATTTCAAATGCGAAAAAATGAATTCTGCCAGCCGGGTCGAAGCCTGCGGAACCCCGACAAAACTACCAAATTCCTGAACGTCAACCACATACGGTCTTTCTTGACTGATCACAATATCAAGCCCAAACAATTTGAGATCGAGTATTTCGGCACATTTGGTAACGATCTCGGTTAAACCGGCTGAGGCTTCAATTAGCTCACCTTCTTTGCCGTAACGTTTGCTATTTGACCACCATCGCTTAATGAAAAATATTTGACCATCAAGGTAGTAAGCTTTAATAAATCT
Organism: Acidobacteriota bacterium; assembly: GCA_031413075.1. Taxonomy (GTDB): domain Bacteria; phylum Acidobacteriota; class Blastocatellia; order Pyrinomonadales; family Pyrinomonadaceae; genus JAIBCC01. The sequence continues at coordinate 2,900 of JANOEF010000401.1, forward strand.
GTCCGGCTCATCCGGTTGACAATATTTCTGCACCATCAGAAACTCGCCGAATTGTACGTTCATCAGTTCGTCAGGTGTCTGGATAATCTCAATTCCCTGGCCTCGATTACCATCAAAGGGTTTCGCAATCAGTGTATTTCTCTCCAGCAAAGGCAGAAACGCGGCAGGATCCGTCGCAGTATGGGTTGCCGGCACCGGCACCCCGGCTGAATGGAGAATTTGAGTGATCACAACTTTGTGTTTGATCAAAGCCACCGCTGGGTAGGGATTCAGCATCCTGGCACCGGCGGCATAAAGCGCACCGGCTAAACCTAAACCTAAATGACCAACAGACTTGATGATATAGAGATCGTCCTCAACGCAAATTTTGGTCAAATCCGTAACTTGCTTTTCCGGGCAGATAAGTCTAACTTTGACGCCTTTTCCGGTTAGTTTTTCCATCATTTCCGATGTGACCGAGTTTACTTTACTGGAAATTACGGCAATTCTCATATTGGACACCTACTAATGTGAGTAAGAATACATTGACACTCTCCAATCAAACCGAAGCGGTTATGAATGGAGATTCTAAAGACACGCTTTGCCTAACAGCATACGTTACGTCTTTATGGCTTATCTTTGCAGATGACGGCATTTCAGCCGCCTGTCCAAGCCTTAGTATTACTTGAGCGGAAACAATATCACGATGATTGGAGTAACCACAAATCGAACAATGATGCCACCTTTGCGAGAGAGTTTTCTTTTCTCTTTTTCCGCAAAGGCACGTTTGGCTTGTGTAATTTGGATTGACCTTTATCAGTTTCTTGCCAGCATTTTCAGCTTTGTAAGTCAACTTTTGAAAAAAGCTATTCCAAGCGACATCGTGAATTTGTTTAGAAAGAATACCTTTAGACATTCCTTTGATATTCAAATCTTCAATTGCAATCAAATCAAAGTCTTTGATAATTCTTGTAGAAAGTTTATGAGCAAAATCGTTGCGTTGATTCTTGATTTTTTGGTGAATCTTTTTCAATCGAATCACCGCATCTCTGCGAGATTGAGAACCTTTCTTTTTACGGGAAACGCTTCTTTGAGCAACACGCAAAGCCTTTTGAGAACTTTCAAAATACTTGAAATTCTCAATCTGTTCACCATTGGAAAGCGTCATAAAGTTTTCGATTCCCGCGTCAATTCCAATGGATTTATGAGTTTTCGGCAACAATTCTTTTTCGGTTTCAACCGTAAAGATAACAAACCATCCCGAAACTTCTTTCTTGATGGTGCAAGTTTTCACCTTTCCAAGAATATTCTGCGAAAGATGGATTTTGACTTTGCCGATTTTCGAGAGATAAAGATTGTTTCCTTCCAATCTGAAACATCCGTTGGCTTGCGGAAAGGTGAAAGAGTCATAACGATTCTTTCCTTTGAATCTTGGAAAGCCAGCTTTCTTATCACCTTTTTTGACGCGAGAAAAGAACGCTTTGAAAGTTTTATCCAAGCGTTTCAAAGCATCCTGCAAAACTTGACTATAAACCAAGTTCAAATCATCCCGAACCGTTTTGATTTCGGGCAAAACATTTTGTTGGTCTTGGTAAGAAATAGAAATTCTGCGTTCTTTCCAAGCTCCAATGCGTTCTTGAAGTCCAGCGTTATAAAGTTCACGGCACAAATCAAGCGTTTGCTCAAACTTGGCAACTATCGCTTTTGTAGGTCTTTTGATTTTGAACTTGAACGCTTTCATTGATTTTGTTTAGTTCTTTGAAAAAACAGAAACATTCTCTTTTGAGTCTGATTACAAACTTTGTAGTTCTTTGATTTTTCGTGCTTCTAATGCTTCTAATACCAAATTTAAATATTTGGGAATTTCAAGCCGACCTGTTTCATAACCCGAAACAGTATTAGAAGCGAATCCTAAAATTTCAGCTAACTCGCTTTGTGTTAATCCCAACCGTTCACGGCGTTTTTTTAGTGTTTCCTTGTCCATATACAAAACTATACTACAAATATAAAAATAAATCAGATAAATATAAGAAACTACGATTTTATCTTGACAACTATATGTTAAGTATAGTATTCTATATTCAAGTTAGAAATAACTAATTTGAATTGAGAGGAAAATAAATGAAACAACTAATAATCAAAGGTTACAACGTAGAAATTTACGAAGGTTACAACGGCGATGAAGTCTTTATTACCAAAGACGGAAACAAAGTTTATTCGGCTAGAACCTGCAAAGGTCAAGCGATGCAAAGAGCCTTAGACGTAATCGGACGGCAATAATAACGAAAGGGTTTTCTAAACGACCAAGCCTAGAAAACCCTCTCTACAAACCCCAAAGGAGAATGTATTTGTATGAACGAAAATAACACGAATGTAGAAGAAATTCCAGAAAAAGACGGCAAAGTTTTTGCTGAATCAATTCTAAATGCTGAATTTGGCAGTCCGTTATATATGCAACTTGCCAAGCATTTTTCGGATGAAATGTATAAAGCTATCAAAGGCAGAATTTGCACCCCTGAAAGAATGGCTTTGCTTTATCCGATATTTAGAGAAATCAATATTGAGATGGATGAAATCAATGCTTATTGGGATAAAGTCGAATTGAAAGAAGCCAGACGCAAGGCAAAATTGGAGGCTAAAAATGCACAAAACTGATTTGAACAACCTTCATCATTGCGTTTTCAATCTCAATTATCATTTGATTTTCGTGACGAAATATCGCCGTCAAGCAATCAATAATCAGATGCTTGAGAGATTGAAAGAAATATTTATCGCAACGGTTGAAAAGTGGGAATGTGAACTTGTCGAGTTCAACGGCGAAGCTGACCACGTTCATTTGTTGCTGTCGCTAAACCCGAAAGTCTGTTTATCGTCTTTCGTTGGTAATTTGAAAACCGTTTCTTCAAGACTTATCCGTAAGGAATTTGTTGAAGAACTTTATCGCATCTATTGGAAACCTGTTTTTTGGAGTCGGTCTTATTGTGCTTTGACTTGTGGCGGTGCGCCGTTGTCAATTATCAAACAGTATATCGAAAATCAGGACACCATAGATGACTAAGCACCAATGCACAATTAACAATTAACAATGGACAATGAAGAAAATCCAAAAACCAAGATTACTCAACTATTTGCAAACTTTTCTTGATTTGTAATATGTCGCAAAACTTTTGCTGACCTGCTTAACTTGAAAACAACCGCTTGAAAGCGCGGTTGCTGTGGAACGGGCTACATCTCCATCCAAACCTGCCAACGCATTAGATTATGGATGGAGACTTGCCCTAATCCCGTTAAAATTTACTCAAAAAATTAAATATTCATTTGACTATCAAAAATATTGCTAAATAATAACGCTAATGAACCAGTCCCAAGTAGAAGAAGTTCGAGCTAAAGAAGAATACTCAGACAGTCAGGCCGGTGGTCATGCCGGGATCCTGATTTTCGAAGGCGACCGTTTGCTAAAAAAATCCAAGCCGGGTGAAATTAAATTTTTTGAGTGGCTGGCACAACAAGATAATCTTCTTTTTAACGACTTCAATCTCCTGGCTCCGGCTTTTTATGGAGTAGAACACCGTCATGGAACTGATTACACAGTCCTTGAGAATCTCTTAAAAGGGTTTGACCATCCAAATATTATGGACTGTAAATTAGGCCGCATCACCTGGACTTCAAACCGTTCCCAGGAAACTGCCAGAAATCGGGAAGCTAAAAATAAGCTGACCACCACCGCGTCCTTAGGATTTAGAGTATCAGGGTTGGTAGTCAAAGATAATCAAGGAAATAAAGTCGAACAACTCCTGAAAAAAGAAGCCTATCTGAGGATAACCGAAGCAAACATCCACGAATACTTCAGGAAAATTGTGATGGACGGTGACCGTCTCCAGGTAGAAGTCATCGAACAATTCATCAGCGAAACCGAAAAAATAAAAAACTGGTTTGAAAGAAATACGGAAAAAACTTTTAAGGCCAGTTCAGTCCTTTACGTTAATGGCAAAAATGAAAATGCTCAATGCAGATATATTGACTTCACCTATGTTGAAGATGCCGGTGGAAAAACTGATGATAATGTCATCGAGGGTCTGCAGAATATTATTATGGTTTGGAGAAAACTACTTAACTCGCGAAATTTGGCATAAACCGAAAATCAGTTGAGAGATCAGTAACGACACTTTTTCAATGGAAATGGCCTCGCTGGGAGCGCACGCATCCTTAGTCTGCACGTTGCGCCAGCGACGTCAAAGTGGTTGACGATACTCAACTTCGAGTCCTCTCGAGACTTTTTTCGCGCTTTCGCGCTCAGCACGCCGGGGATGCCTGTGCTCCCAGTTCAAACGCTTAATTGGCTCTGTTTACATAGAGTTATTTACCTGCCAAGAATTACTTCTCCCGAAATTCTCCAATGTCCAAACCAAATTTTTCTTTGACGTAATCCTCTTGTGCCAGATTTAAGTTTTTGAGAGTGGCCAAACGCCGTCCGGAGCGCATAATTTGCACTTTGGCGCGGTTCGACATTTGATGAAACATATCCCGGCCTTCGTTTTTTTCGGACTCCGCCTTTTTACGCAATCTATAGGTTTCGGATGCTTCGGACCTCTCCATTTCCGCCGCGATTTCAATCAAACGCTTTTTGATCTGATAAATTTGACGAATGGCCCGCACTAGATTATCGCCGATCGAATCTCCGCTCACTAAATCGGGCGAATCCCGAAAGTCTTCGGTTAATTTGTTGAGACGGGCCTGATCGCCGGTCGAATAGGCCTCGTTCAATTGGGCCATCAAAAGGTGACGGCGCGACTTTTCATCAGCATCGAGGGCTAAATCGGGGTGGATAATTCGTGCCAGATTGTGATAAGCCTTTTTGGCCTCGGCGGTTGGCTTAAAATCAAGCTCGCCGCTGGCTTTGGTTTCCGCTTCGGCTGCTGACTCTGCGGCCCGGCGACGCAACTCTTCGACCTTGCGCTTGATTTCCTCGTCGTCCGGAACAAGTTTTAGTTCTTCTTCGGCAATTTCCGCCTCGATTTCGTCCAAATCGGCATAATACCTGGCGACTTCGATCTTGTATCTGCCTTCAAAAAGTTCGAGTTCGGTCCGAAGATCCGCCAAATCTTCTTCGCGGTCTGCCAAACGGTCTTTCAAACGGTCCAAAACTTTGCGCTTTTTATTAAGTTCGATTGCTTCGGGTGTCATATTTTCAAAGCCAGATTAGCACAAAATATCAATGTCTAAAAAAATGTAACTGTTTAGGTCTAAGATATAGACTTGACCTCGAAAAATATACAAAATATTGTGGTTTGTTTACCTATTTTGCTTGCTTGAAATCAAAAAATGCAGTTTTTAGTTCCAAAACTTAAAAGC
>JANOEF010000402.1:0-3439 GCA_031413075.1 Acidobacteriota bacterium
AAGTAAAAGAAATTGGCAGTCGGGAAGGGTTGTTCTACGCCCGCTTTTCTCAGGCTGAGTCACACTTTTAATGACACCCTAAACGCTTGAGTACTCAAAGCAAAAAACCTATTCCGGTTTTTGGCCAGAATAGGTTTTTTATTTTCTTCAGGAGAAACTGTTCTTAGATAACTAATTCTTTTTCTAAAAGAAGTTCTGCCCGACGTAGCTCATAACGTCCGCGTCCGAAATTACCCTCCGGCGAAATGACCATGGCGACAAAATAATCCTCGCTGACGAAGCGGAGGATAAAAATCCCGCTTTCACTGGACAGAGTAAACTCTTGAAGCTGACCCAATCCCATTTCGAGGTTAGTGCGTTTGGCGTTTCGCAATAACGAAGTGTATTCAGCCATCGCGATGTCTAAATTCGCTTCGGTTCCGGCGGGTTTCCAAACTTTTTCAACCGGGATACCGTCCGTTCCCATGATGACAACACCTAAACATCCCTCGGTTCGATTTACTATTTCGTGCAGAACTTCCTTAAACATCATCATCTTACTTTACACCATTACGGCTTGATTGGACTATTACCCGTCGGTTGAGCTGCCGGCACAGTTGGCGTGACCCCAGGCTGTTGGACTGGATCAGTCGTTTGGGGTGAAGAGTTTGACGGCGGATTGCCGAGCGGGACCGGTTGCAGAATCGTGGTCGTCCGATTTTCCCGTTTGACCGTTCCGTTCGGGCTCGCATAATCCGGCCGGTTGATTCGCGGAGTAATAAAGAAAATCACTTCGCTGGTCGTGCGGGCGACGGCTTTGCGCTTGAACAGATTACCGATAACCGGTATTTTGGATAATCCCGGGGTGCGGAAAACGTCTTCGCCTTCGACATCCACCAGGGCTCCGCCGATGACAGTGGTTCCGCCATCAGGAACTTCAACTTTGACTTTTGTCTGTTGGGTGCTGATGGCAGGTGTCCCGCCGGACGAAACCGCTGAACTAACCGAACTATTTTCGACTGCGACATCAAGAATAACCGTTCCGGCATCCGTCACTTGCGGGGTTACTTCTAATTTCAACGGAACTGAAACATAGGTGGTAGTAAAGACCACGCCGCCGCCGTTGCTGCCCGTTTGCGAGGTAACAATTGGAATTTGCTGACCGCTCGAAACGATACCTTTAGTGTTGTTGAGCATCGTCACCCGCGGGGTGGCAATCGTTTTAGCCTGACCTTTCTTTTCGCCCATTGTCAACAAAGCGTTGATTTTGGCGGTGCCAAAAGTTCCGGTCGTTAAGCCGATGATAGTATTGGCAATTTGCGAGGCAAAGTTGCCATTTCCGGTTTGTTGCAGAACATTACCGGTATTAGTAGCACCACTCGAGCCGGTCGAGCCGGTCGAGCCGCTCGATCCGGTTGAGCCGGATGTCGCACTCTGTCCAGAGGCAGGAATCCCCGTATTTCCCTGAATACCTCCACCGTTTCCAATCCCATTACCTAAAACCAGACCGGAGAGTTGGAAGCCGATATCACGACTGAAATCTCGTGAGGCGATAACGACTCTGGCTTCGACTTCGACTTGTGGTTCCGGCTGGTCGAGAATTGAAACTAACTGACGAATGGCATCTATATTTTCACGGACATCAGTAATGATCAGCGAATTAGTCCGGGCATCGGTTTCTATCGCGCCGCGTCTGGACAAACGGCGTTTGACGATTGGTAATAATCCGTCAGCGCCGCCACTGCTTCCACCGGCCGAGGCGCCGACATTTGTCCCGGTGGACAAATTTGAGCCGGACCCGGTTCCCGAAGCCATCGCGTAATTGAGACGGATAAATTCGGTATAGAGCGGTGAATTATCAAGTTTGGCATCTGCGATCTTCGATTTGATATCTGATTCCTGAGCCAGAGTTTTAGAATCGGCGATCCGCAGAATCCGCCCTTTAACTTCGACTCCAAGTTCCTGTGAACTCAAAATCGCGTCTAAAGCAATATTCCAGGGAACTTCACTGAGATTGACCGTGACCGGAGTTTTTCCCACTGACTTATCAATTACAAAGTTGATTCCGTATTGTTCAGTTACATAATTGAGAATATCTCGAACATCGGCGTTAACCACATTTAAGTTGATTACTTCGCCCTCAAAACCGGCAGTCCCGTAACAGCAATTCTTTTGGGTTTGCTGCACTTTTTGGGCAAAAACGGTTAAACCAAGGCAACCGATGATAATAAAAGCGATCGTAAATTTTCTACTTAAACCGCTTAATGATTGAAGAAAAGTCATTGTTTCCTCCCTTAGAGTCTTCTTTTCAGAAGCTTTTGGAAATTTATTTTGAATTAGTTTTGAACGTTTTGACGCTCACGAATTGGTTAACTTATTTTTTGTTTCTACTCGCCACTTTGGTTGGCTTCTTAACCGTTGAAGTCTTACCTTTTTTACCTTTGTCGGTTTTTTCGGTGGCCGCTTTTGGAGTTTCGACCGGCGGGCGATTCATTTCATCAACGATGGGAACAACCGAAGTGACGGTCGCCGCTGGCGGGAGTGTGCTGCCGTCTGCCGCCGGCTGCGTTGCGGCGGCGGTTTGAGTTTTAGTTTCAGCCGGGACGGCCGCATTGGTCGGCGCTGTTCCCTGAATTTCTTCCTGCTGAGTATATTGGCGCAGAGCCTTATTTTCTTCGGCAGCAACAAATTTTCCATCCGTCATTTTGGTGACCTTCCGAAAAACCAGCCGATTTTCTTCGATCGCAACCAACTGACCGTTAAAGAATTTCTCCCCCGGATAAATCGTGTAAGAAAGGTTGATCGGCTTGGCCTCGACCATGGCGGCCATGCCCCGCGGAGTGCGGAAAATTCCCGTCACCACCATTTCATCCAGAGTCATCACCATAGTCGGCTTTGGAATCGGCAGTCCGGAGTCAGCCGCTCTTTGTCGTTCCCGGTAATAATAGGCAATTCTGGCCTGAACTTCCGGAAATCCAACCGGCACAATCGGTGGCGGAAGCGGTTTGGCCGGTTTGCCGTTGGTCGCCGTCGTGCCGGTCGCACCGGTCGCCCCGGGTTTAGCGTTCGGATCTTTTGGTTTAGCATAACTTGGTTTGCAAAACGGGTCACCACTCGCACATTGGGCTTTGGCCTCGGAGAAAAGTCCCGCCACCAACAGCAATCCGATTAAGGCTAAACTTACAAATATTGTCTTCTTTAATTTGTTCATCATGTCTTCTCTTTTCGACCTCACAATTTATTTAGCCGCCGGAGCCGGCGCAGGTTGATTTGGCACCGGAGCAGGTTGTCCGTTTGGCACCGGTTGTCCGTTTGGCACCGGTTGTCCGGGAGGAACGGGTTGTCCATTCGGCGGTGCCCCGACCGGTTGATTGGCAATGTTCAGATTTTCCGGTGAGGCATAATAGGCGGTCAGCAAGAATTGAGCGTGGAGCGTTCTATCACCGGTCTGTTTATCGAG
>JANOEF010000403.1:0-6739 GCA_031413075.1 Acidobacteriota bacterium
CCAAAATGATTGACCGTTTTTCGCCGTCGCAGATTACCCGGTTTCGCCGAAATCTGTGGAGCACTAAAGACGAAGCCTGGTCGCATTTTAATACCAAGCCGAAATTTAGAGCTTTTGATGAAGATGTTTTGCGTGACTATATCGAATACGGGACGATTGAAACCGGGCGGGGCTTTGAACTCTTTTTCAAGCCGCTAATTGAAGCCAAAATTTATCGGACGGTGCCGCATCACCTACCCAGATTGCGCGGCAAAGTCACCATTCCAATTACTTACATCGGCGGAACGGATTCGCGCGAAGGACGACTCGCCCGGCTCGGTTTTATGCGAAAACATTTTTTGAGCGATTTCGGGCAAATTGAGGGCTCACATCTCTTTCCTTTTGAAAAACCAATCGAAACGGCCCGGCTCATCAAAATGTGTATCAGCTGAGAAGTTTGAGAAAATGCTGAGACTCGATCGTTGAGAGTCGGCGAACCTCGAAAAGGTGACCGGGTTTTTGCCAAAATGGACACTTTAGTTGCACAGAACGAGCTTTCGGCCGTTTATCAATTGGTGTGGTTCGTTTTTGGTTAAATAGCAGATATTCGCCGTCTTTTGACCTCTGAGCAAAAGCCAAAACAAAAATAATTGTGGTAAAATAATCAAACTATGGTGAGATTAACACTTTGTCTTCTTTTTCTTTTTTCGGTGACACTTATGACTTTCGGACAAGCCAATCCAGAACACTATCGCGTTTATGATGCCAGTGGGAATCCTGCGACTTTTGACCAGATCATTGAAGCTGTGGGTAGAAATGAGGTGGTTTTTCTCGGGGAAATGCACGATGATGCGGTTGGTCACGCGGTTCAATTTGAAATTTTTAAAGCGGCGGTTGAAAAGTATGGCTCAACGCGCCCGGTCGCCCTCTCGCTCGAAATGTTTGAGCGGGATGTTCAGATGGTAGTTAACGAATATCTGACGGGTTTAATTAGCGAGAAAAAGTTTATGGATGACTCGCGTCCGTGGGGAAATTACAAAACCGATTACCGTCCGCTGGTCGAACTTGCCAAGGAGAAGAATCTGAAGGTAATTGCCGCCAATGCTCCGCGCCGATACGTGAATATGGTCTCGCGCGGTGGACGCGATAAATTGAACGGGCTCTCAAAAGAGGCGAAAAATTTTCTTCCGCCGCTGCCGTATGCAAAGGCCAGCGAAGCCTATTCCAAAAAGTTCAAAGCCCTCATGGGCGCCGCGCCCGAAGCCCAAATGGGAATTGACAACATCCTTGATTCCCAAAGCCTGTGGGACGCCGGAATGGCTTATAATATTTCAAAAGGAGTAGTCAAAAACGGGCTCATCGTTCATCTCAACGGAGCGTTTCATACCGAAAACCGTTTAGGAACCCTCGAACATTTTTTGCGCTACAAAAAGAAAGCTAAAGCTCTGGTGGTGACCATGCGCTACGAAAAGGATTTCAAAAGTTTTGACAAAGCCAAACATACGGATCTGGGCGATTTTGTGATTTTGACCGATGCCGGTCAGCCGCGTAGTAAAAGGTAATCAATCCAACCACTCGCCCTTTTGAAATTTAGTTTCAGCAAAAAAGCCTCGGAAATATTCGATTTCCGAGGCTTTTTTCCATTTAAAAATTCAAGACAATAAAATATTGATGTTTATACCTGACTGTGTAAAAATGGCTTTATGATTCAAACAGTTGAAGCAATCATCGAAACCACCGGCAAAGTTAGTTTGTTTACGGAAGTTCATCTGAAAGAAAATCGTCGCGCGTTGACTACAATCTTAGACGAATCTTCCAAAATTTCTCCGAAATCAAAAAAGGAAAAATTTGCGTGCCAAATTTGAAAAAATGCGTGTAATAAAAATGTTCAGCGAAATCGAAAATCCTTGTCAATGGCAGAAAAGTTTAAGAAATGAGTGAGAATAAAGCGGTTTTAGATAATATGTTAGAAACTTTAGAAAAAGAAACGAATTTGAAAAGCGTTCGGGTTGAAAAAGATACTTGGATCTTAGAAGTCCCGGTTGAAGTTTGCCAGCGGGAAGGTTTTCCGACGGGGACGCTGATTAGTTTGACCTTGAAAAATGACGCAATTATCGGCGAATATCTCAAACCATCCGGGGAAATTGATGATTTTGTCGAGCGAATAGTGAAAAACGAAAGCGGTTTTTTTGAGGAGATGAAACGCCTTGGCGATTGAAGAGACAAAATACCTCAGCTATTCGGAAGCGGTTTTGATTCACATACGTTTGATGCAAATTTTAGGCGAAACTCGTTACGGCGTAGATTTTCGGGAATTGATTCAATCCGCTTTAGCCCGTCCGCAACACGCCGCTATCTATGAAAATGCGGATCTCATTCGTCAAGCCGCCACGCTTTTGTTCGGTCTCATCAAAAATCATCCTTGGCTTGGCGGAAATAAACGCACCGCTACGACACTCTTGCAAAGATTTCTTGAATTAAACGGGTATCGAAAAAATTGGTCAATCGCCGAACAAATTGAATTGGTTTTAGGGGTTGAATCGGACCGCTGGAAGGTGGATGAAATCGAAACTTGGTTGCGTGAAAAAGTTGTCAAAATATAAATGAAGTTGCGGTTCCTCAGATTCAATCAATCCAACCACGCCTTTTGAAATTTAGCTTCATCAAAAAAGCCTCTGAAATATTCGATTTTCGGGGCTTTTTTTCCATTCAGCACAATCCCGATGGCATCATAGCGAAACTTTACTTTCTCGAGATGAAAAATCTTGCGATAGCATTTCGCGGTGCGAATGATCTGGCGTTGTTTGCGTAAATCTACAGCGGAAAGAGGTGTCGAATAATCATCAGAACTGCGGGTTTTAACCTCGATAAAACACAAAACATCGTCTTCGTAAGCAATCAAATCAATCTCACCGTTGATTAAAACACCTTTCCGATTACGACCGACCGGCGTTTTGAAATTGGAACAAACAAACCGCAATCCGCGTCTAAGTAAATAATCTTGCGCGATTCTTTCGCCTTTGGTCCCAAGCTGGCTTGTCGAAGAGGGGCTAAAATCGTTATTCTCAAATAAAGTAATTATTTCCGACATTGTGCAAGAGGGTAACATAAATGAATAAATTCCGAAAACTTCTTTTGATGTTGAGTATTTTAGCGGTTTTGGTCGTTAACATCGCCTGCCAAAACAGCAATCCGGCACCGTCTCCGCTTCCGCAGATTGTCAATGTTGACGAATCGAAAAGATTTGAATATAAACCAGTCGATATGCCTCAGCCGTTTGTGACCAATAGCGCGTTCCGGGCTTCGAAGAATGTTCCGCAACCTGCCAGTGCGACTTTAACCGTCCCTAAAGGCTTCAAAGTCAATGTTTTTGCCGAAGGCGGATTTAATCAGCCGCGATGGATGGCCCTTGCGCCGAATGGGGATGTTTTTCTTTCGGACGCCCGTGCAAATACGATTTATGTTTTACGGGATACAAACAAAGACGGCATCGCAGAGGAGCGTTTTACTTTTTCCGATAAACTCGACCAGCCTTTCGGGATGGCCTTTCACGATGGTTGGTTTTATGTTGCCAACACCAGCGCGGTCGTTAGATTTGCCTATAATACCGGGCAAACCAAGGCGGAAAGTGAGCCGGAAAAACTGATCGAATTGACTCGCGGCGGATACAATCAGCATTGGACACGCAACATTTTGTTTTCACCTGATGGAAAAAAAATGTTTGTATCAATTGGTTCAACCGGAAATTATCAACCCGAAGACGATAATCGCCGGGCCGCCATTTCCGAATATAATCCGGATGGAACCGGACACCGGGTGTATGCGTCAGGCTTGCGAAATCCGATCGGTTTAGCCTGGAATCCGGTCACCAAAGAGCTTTGGACAGCCGTCAATGAACGCGACGGACTCGGCGATGACCTGGTCCCCGATTTTGTCACGAGCGTTAAAGACGGTGGTTTTTACGGTTATCCCTATTATTACATCGGCGAAAATAAAGAGCCGCGGCTGAAAGATGTAGATTATTCAAAATTAAATCAGGTACGAGTTCCCGATGTTTTACTGACCTCCCATTCTGCTGCTCTTGGAATCGTTTTCAATGACAAAGAGATGTTTCCGAAAGAATATTCAAACGATGCTTTGGTTGCGCTTCACGGTTCGTGGAATCGCCAAAAACTGACTGGTTACAAGGTAATTCGGGTCAAAATGAAAAATGGTAAACCGGTCGGCGGATACGAAGATTTTGTGGCAGGTTGGTTGCCGAGCGAGGATTCAAATGAGGTTTGGGGACGACCCGTCGGGCTTTTGATGAATTCGGACGGCTCGCTTTTGATTTGTGACGACGGGGCAGACAAAATTTGGCGGGTGAGTTATGAAAAGTAAGTTTTAAACGAGCAGATGAAAAAAAGAACCCTTTCAAATTTTTTCTGAGTGGGTGTTATATTTGGTTTGAAAATTATGAAAACAATCTTGAAAATTATTGCAGTTCTGTTAGTAGCGGCATTTATCGTCATTCAATTTATCCGTCCTGATTTTACCAATCCGCCGATTGTGCTGGGACAAACTTTGGAAGAAAACATTCAGGTTCCCGAAAATGTTAAGGCGATTTTGAAGAAATCCTGTAGCGATTGTCATTCAAATACAACGCTTTATCCCTGGTATTCATATATTCAGCCGTCGGCCTCATTTTTGAAAGGACATATTGATGACGGGCGAAAAGAATTAAATTTCAGTGACTGGAAAACTTATGAAGCAAAAAAACAACGACGAAAATTAGCCGAAGTTTGCGAAGAAATTCAAGGGAAATCAATGCCGTTACCGTCGTATTTATGGATTCATTGGGATGCCAAACTGAGTGATGAACAAGTAAAAATCATTTGTGAGTGGACGGAAACTGAACGGGCTAAAATACCTGAATAATCCCAAAAATCAAGGCAAAAGTTTGTAAGTCAGCACATCTAAAGACTCTTTTAAGTAAATTGCAAAGTCGCCCCGCAACATTTCAAGATCATCTTTTTTTTCGTTCAAAAAATTGACGGGAATCACCTCATCGCCAAATATGCTCCGCCAAATCTGGATGATCTCGCCCTTTTGAAGGGATGTATTTCCCTCAAAATTTCCGTTGGCTTCAGCCAGAATGATGCCATATTTTTCTGAAAGAATAATTAATGATTCCGCAAACGGGGCCGTCGGGTTAAACTCAATTTCCTGCAATTGATTTGGATTAAACGGTTGGTAAAGCAGAATCTCACGCGGATTTTTTTTGACGATCGCGGCACGTGAATCAAGCAATTCAAGAGTCTGACGAAGAAAATGCACAAAATCGCCCTTAGTGACCGGCAATTCCGGGTGAAATTTTTGGTCAGCATAGCCAAATGCGATCGGATAGTTTTCGGTTAAAAATAAAACTGATTCGTAAAAATTGTCGCTCGCGGCCAGATCCGAAAATTCTTCGATCCGCGACGGCTTGAAATACTCGCTGGCTAAGGCAATCGGAGTGTAGTTAAAGGTAATCACGCCGATTGTTTTAGCGGCTTTACCATCGCATAGAGTCGGTGAAAATTTCGCCCGAAAGGCCGCCTCCGAAGCGGATTTTTTCAATAGCTCAGGTCCCAAAACATTTTCAATTCCAGTCACATTTCCTTTTTCATCAATCTCGACGATGGCCTGCACTTTTCCGTTTGCGCCGGCCAGTTTAGCTTCTTTCGGATAACTCGGCTGGGGATTATTGATCAGTTTACCATTCAGAAAAACCCGACAATTTTTCGGAGAATTTTTTAAGGCCTGTTTAGTTTTTCGATCTCTCATTTGAGCCGGAATTCCAATTGAAAACAGCATCAAAAGAAAAGTGGCAGTAAAAATAATTTTTTTCATCTGAGTCTCCGAAAAGGTGCTTGTCACTCGAATTTTACTACAACCCACAAAAAATTGTAAAAAAAGAATTAGTTGATGATATTTTTTTCTGAATACTTTCGCATTTCTAAATGTCAGTTCGAAAGTGAAAAAACAAAAGAGGTGAAAAAAGGATGATTGGATTTAAAATTGAAGCATGTAGTAGTGAAGGATTTAGTTTTAACCTTGTCCGTTGGACCGAAGGCAGTTTGTGGCTTGCAAAATCAGCCATCAAAAATAGTCAGAATAAAGTGGCCAGCATCGGTGCCAGTGAGGCCTTAATTGACGCCATCGAGGGCGAATTCACCAAAATGAAAGAGATTAAGTTTGACTTAGCCGTTGCCGATACTCCTCAATTCGAACTAAATGTCTATCAGGATTTTAATTTTTCCTACACTTTTGATCCGGCAAAATCGGTTGAAATAAGACGTTTTGAGTTGGCTTTGAAGATTGCCCGTTGTTCTAATACGATGGGCGATCAGGTCGCGCTCGCCCTGTTCGAATGTATTGAGGCTTATAAAGTGCATTATCTGTCAAAGGGGCTCGGTTCAAAATACAACTACAATTTTTTGAATGTCTGGATATATTTATGATCAGAAGATTCAGCTTCTGGGTTTAAGATTCTGGATTTTGGATTTTCTAGCGATTCGAACTCAAATTAAAACGGTCAACATTAACCAGTTTTCCTATACCCTAAAAACTATTTTGCCACTAAAATCGAATAAAATTAGGCGCTGATTTATCGGATTGAGCTGATTGATGTGGAAATTTTTGAAAACGATCGGCGTTAATCTGCTCAATCAGCGTTTTTGCCGCGTTTAATTTCTTATTCTTTAAGCAGGTCAGCAAAAGTTTTACGACCTTTTGAAAA